>QWQL01000110.1 GCA_003670825.1 Planctomycetota bacterium | reverse complement strand
TTCATCACCTGGATGCCGGGGAGAAAGCCGTTGTTGAAGGGGCCCTCGAAGGCGTCCTGGGCGAACGACCGCTCCATGAAGTTGAGCCACCGGCTGCTCGTGAGATGCTCGTAGCCGTAGGGGTCTTTCTGGTTACCCACGCGGACAGTGCCTAGCAGCGGCAGTTCGCGAACCTGCAGCCAGAGGTCGGTGACGGCGGTCGATGGTCCGGAGTCGCGCTCCGTCGGGTAGACCTCGTTATTGATGTTGAGCTGGTTGACGAAATCGTATTCCGCGGCCCAGTCGTAGAACTCGTACATCCGCCCCTCGACGCGGAGCCGGGCCCGACGCAAGGCAACCGTATCGGCGAGTCCGGGGTCGAGGCCGCCTTGATTCGGCGGCTGGTTGCCAGGACCGGGCCCGGCGCTGAAGGCCACCGCGTCGGCCTGCGCGCGGCCGCCGATCTTCACCTTGAAGTCTCTCTGCTTCGACTCGGCCTGATAGCCGCTGGCCCACTTCGATCCGAGCGTGGTGTCGCTGCCGATCTCGTAGGGCGTGGGCTGCTGCGTGTCCTTCGCAGCCGCGGCAACCGCGTCAGGGGGGGAGGCCTTCGGCGCCGGCGTGGCGGACGCAGCCTCGCCGGGCGTCGGGAGCGGTTCGGCCTGCGTTGCCGCCTCGAGCTCCTGAAGCCTCCGTTCGAGCAACGTGATCCGCTGCCGATCCGCCTCGACCGCCTCCGAGACGTCGGTCAGGGAGGCGAACCCTGCCGTCACGCTCGGGATCGCCAGCGCTGGAGATCCGGCCGAATCGGGTGAAATCGCGAGGTCTTCTGGAGCCCCAGCCAGAGCGCGACTCCCCGCCCATCCGGTCACGACGAGCGTCAGCCAGCATGCGAGTAGTTGCGAGCGGGAAGCAAACATGCGGCATTCCACGAGCACGGCCCCGGCCATCTTTTCGAACCTTCTCTGGATCGCGTTCGGGTGACGTGTCTCGCTGGCTCGGGGGCGGCAAAAGTCGCCTCGCCCGGGCGAGGATACGCCCAAGGCTCCGCGAGCGTTCGCCGACCCCCTTCGCCTACCAGCCCTTGCTGCTGCAGGCGACGCTCCACATGAACTGCACGCGCTCAGGCCGCAGAGACAACGCAACCGTATCAGTCGTCGTTATCGGCATCGCCAACGCGCGGCTTCACGTCGTCTCCACGCCCGCTGAGAATTCAGGCAAGCGAGGCAGGGTGCGGCTGGATCGCGGGCTCAGCGGTGGCGATCGGTGGCGTTGGCCAGCACAACGCGGGCGGCCCGCAGGGGCTGCGCAAGGTCGGAAAGAGGGGTGGAGGGGAGCCGAACGGTGACCGTCGTGCCTTCCCCGAGCCGGCTGGCGATCCCGATCGTGCCGCCAGACGACTCGACGATCGAGCGACAGATCGCCAGGCCGAGTCCGCCGCTGCGGCCCGAGCCGCCATGGCTACGGGCCGGATCCGCTTTGAAAAAGCGGTCGAAGACGTGGTCGAGATCGCGGGGGGCGATGCCCGTTCCGGTGTCGGACACCGTCAGGATCAGGCCGCTCGAGGCCGGCGCGTCCACAAGTTTTACCGCGACGCGTCCACCCGGACGTGTGAAGCGGATGGCGTTGTCAAGAAGGTTGCTGAGCAACCGCCGCAGGTCGACCGGATCGCCCGCCGCCAGGGCCGAGCCGGTGGCGTCGAGCGACAGGGTGAGTCCGCGTTCCTCGGCGACTCCCGCGAACATGGCAACCGCCTGCCTGGAGATGGCGCCGACATCGACGGGTCCGTGCGTGGTGGGCCTTGCCACGCTGCCCGCCTCCGCGAGAATCAGCAGGTCGTTGGCGACCTTCGAGAGGTGGCGGGCCGCCTCGAGCATGTCGGTGAGCAGTTCCTGCCGATCAGCCGGTGCCTGATCCTGCGAGACCGCCACCTCCAGCGAACTCTGCAGCGCCGCCAGGGGGCCGCGAAGTTCGTGGGCCGCATCGGTCACGAACTGCTCCTGCTGGTCGACGTGGCTGGCGACCGAGTCGAGTAGTCCGTTGATGGTCTTCGCGAGCCGGTCGAGCTCGTCGCTGTTACCGCGGATTGGCAGCCGGTCCCCCAGCCTCGTGGGCCTGAGCCGCTCGGCGGTGTGGAGGATGTCGGCCAGCGGCCGGGTGGCCCGCCCCGCCAGCCAGAAGGCCGCCAGCGGCGCCAGCATGGAGAGCGCGAGGCCGATCGTGAGCAGGATGCGGAGGAGCCTCGCGAGACTCTCCTCGAGCAGGGCCGTGAACATGCCGACGCGGACGTGGTAGGCGGGCCTCCCGGGCCGCTCGATCCGCAGCCGCACGTAGCGGTACGGCCCCACCTGCACGATGTTTTCCTCGCGGTCGAGGTACGCCGGCGGAAACGTTGCGACCGAAGCGGGGCAGTGATCACTCTGCCAGATGGTGCGACCCTGTTCGGTAAGGAGCTGCATGAACCAGCCGCGCTCCTCGTGGCTCTGGGCCTTGCGCCGCATCTCTGCCACCACGGCCGACTCGTCGGGGTCGAGCTCACGGACGGCGAGGGCGATCTCCCGGGTGGCGGCCCGAAACTCGAGGTCGGCGTCGGCGTAGATCGCCCGCCGGGCCGCGAACCGCACGGCCAAGAGCGTCACTGCCGTGATCAGGAGCACCACGGCCGCGTTCCAGATCGTCAGTCGCGTGCGGAGCGTGGTGCCGCGAAGGGCGTTAATCAACAGTGAGAGCATAGCCACGACCCCGGATTGTGCGGATCATCGATACCTCCCGGTGCTTGTCGATCTTGCCGCGGAGCCGGTTGATGTGCACCTCGATCACGTTGGTGGGCCCGTCCCAGTCGAATCCCCAGACGTGCTCGCAGAGCATCTTGCGGGTGACAACCTGACCGTGAAACCGCATCAGCAGTTCGAGAATATTGAACTCGGTGGGCGTGAGATCGATGCTGCGGTCGTCGAGGGTGGCCCGCCGGTTGGCGAGGCTGAGGTGCAGGCTGCCGACGGCGAGCGTCAGCGCCGGCTTGTCGGCCGTCCGCCGGTGGACGGCCTCGATCCGCGCGAGGAGTTCGTCCATCTCGAAGGGCTTGACCATGTAGTCGTCGGCCCCAGCCTCGAACGCCCGGAGTTTCTCGGTGACGAGCCCCCGCGCGGTCAGCACGATCACCGGGGTGCGAACGCCCCGCGCGCGGGCCGACTTCAGCACGCTCAGGCCGTCGGTGCCCGGCAGCATGAGGTCGAGGATGATGAGGTCGCTGGCGATCAGCGAGGTGTCGCGCTCGGCAGCGCTGCCGTCGGCGATCCAGCGGCAATCGTGCCCGGCATCCGTCACGGCCGCCGACACGGCCTTGGCGATAATCGGATCGTCTTCGACGATGGCAACCTGCATGGCGGATCTCCAGGGGCCAACGTTGCCACGGACGAAGGCCCGTGTGCTCCTGCCGGCAACAGAATACCGCGCCCGGAGCCGGGAGTCGCTACTCCCACTCGATGGTGGCGGGGGGCTTCGACGAAATGTCGTACACCACCCGGTTCACGCCGCGAACCTCGTTGATGACCCGCGTGGAAATCCGGGCCAGCACCTCGTAGGGCAGGTGGCTCCAGTCGGCCGTCATGAAGTCCTCGGACTCCACGGCCCGCACCGCGAGGGTGTCTTCGTACGTCCGCGCGTCTCCCATCACGCCCACGCTCTGCACCGGGAGGAGCACGGCGAAGGCCTGTGAGACCTTCCGCATCAGCCCCGCTCGATTGAGTTCCTCCAGCACGATGGCGTCGGCCTCGCGGAGCGTGTCGAGCCGGGGCCTCGTCACCTCGCCGAGGCAGCGGACGGCGAGCCCGGGCCCCGGGAAGGGATGCCGCCAGACGATCCGCTCCGGCAGGCCCAGCTGGAGGCCGAGGTGCCGGACCTCGTCCTTGAACAGGTCGCGGAGCGGTTCGACGAGGTCAAACTGCAGGTTTTCCGGCAGGCCGCCGACGTTGTGGTGCAGTTTGATCGTGGCGGCGGGGCCGTCTGCAGCAGCGCCGCTCTCGATCACGTCGGGGTAGAGCGTGCCCTGGGCGAGAAAGGTCGCGTCTTCGATCTTGGCGGCCTCGGCCGCAAAGCAGTCGACGAACGCCTTGCCGATCCGCCGCCGCTTCTCCTGGGGGTCGGTCACGCCGGCGAGCACGCCGAGAAACATCTCCTCCGCCGCCACGACGTGGAGGTCGGTCTTGAAGTGACTGGTGAACTCATCGATCACGGCGGCCGCCTCTGCCTTCCGGAGCAGACCGTTGTCGACCAGGATGCAGGAGAGCTGGTCGCCGATCGCCCGGCTGAGGAGCGCTGCGACCACGGCGGAGTCGACACCACCAGACAGGCCGCAGATCACCCGGTTGCTGCCGACCCGCCGCCGGATCTCTTCGATCTTTGCCGTGGCGAAGTCGTCGAGCCGCCAGTTCCCGGAGCAGCCGCAGGCCTCGATGAGAAAATTTCTGAGGATCGTGCCGCCCGCTGGGGTGTGCGTGACCTCAGGGTGGAACTGCAGACCGTAGACGGGCAGCGAACGATGGCGGACGGCGGCGAACGGGCAGGTGGCCGTTCGGGCGAGTGGCACGAAATCCTCCGCGATGCCGTCGACCTGGTCGCCGTGGCTCATCCAGACATCCGTCTGCGCGGGCACCCCGGCGAAGAGCGTCGTCTCGTCGATCACCTCACAGGCCGCCCGCCCGTATTCGCGGGTGGAGGCCTGCCCCACGCGGCCGCCCAGGGCGTCGCATGCCAGTTGCATGCCGTAGCAGATGCCGAGCACGGGAATCCCCAGCCGAAACAGCGCGGGGTCGCACCGCGGGGCTCCCGCCTCGTAGACGCTCGACGGGCCTCCCGAGAGGATGATGCCCCGGGGGGCCAGATCCCGGATCCGCTCCGCGGTGATGTCGTGGCGGACGATCTCGCAGTACACGTGCTGCTCCCGAACCCGGCGGGCGATCAGCTGCGCGTACTGCGACCCAAAGTCGAGGACGAGCACCTTCTCGGCCTGCTGCCGGGTCTGGGTCGAAGGGCTTGGAGACGGCGTGGTGACACTGCGTGGCGGTGAAGTGGGAGATGTCATGGCGGGAATGGCGACCGGGAAAAACCGTGGAGTATAAGCCCGGCCGGGCAGGTCCGGCGAACCGACCGCGTCGCAGCCCCGGCCGGCCTGTCAGCCAGAGGCATCCTTGCTATAGTGCCGCGGCATGCGGATCCTCCTCACCAATGACGACGGCATTTTCGCCCCGGGCTTGGCTGCCCTGGAGCGGGCGTTGAAGAGCCTCGGTGACGTGAGCGTGGTGGCACCGTCGACGGAGCAGAGCGGCGTCGGTCATGCGATCACCTTCCTCACCCCACTCACGGCCAAGGAGGTATTCGAGGGTGATCGCCGCCGGGGCTGGGCCGTCGATGGCAGTCCGGCCGACGCCGTCAAACTGGGGATCACGGAGTTCTGTCCCACGCGGCCCGATCTCGTGGTGAGCGGCATCAACGCCGGGCTCAACGCCGGGATCAACGTGCTCTATTCGGGTACGGTAGCAGCGGCGATCGAGGGAGCCTTCTTCGGGATCACGAGCCTTGCCGTGTCGCTGGAGTGGGACGATCATGCCAACTTCGATAGGGCGGCGGAGATCGGCCTCGACGTGATCCGCGGCCTGCTCGCCCGCAGGCCGGCGACCGGCAGCCTGTTCAACATCAACATCCCCACCCGCGCCCTCGCCGGCCCTGTGGACCTGCGGGTGGTGCCGATGAGCGTGGCCCGCTACGGCGAGGCGTATGAGCGTCGGGTCGATCCCCGCGGCCGCGCCTACTACTGGGCGACCAATGAGCCCCCTCCCCCGCCGTCACCGCACGAGTCAGATGTGACGGCCCTCGCGGCCGGCAAGGTCACGCTCACGCCGCTCGATTACGACCTCACCCATCGCGGCGGTCTCGACGATCTTGCGGCCGGGCCGTGGCAGATCGGCTGACAGGCGCGCTGTCGTGTCGCCGCTGTCCTGCGGCGGCTCGGGGTTGCCCATGCCCCGTCGCCGGACGTTCGCTACGGGCATCCTGCCCTGCGCTCACTGCATGCCGGCAGCGCTTCGCCATCCTGGCTCCGCTTGCCGCCAAGCCCGGCGACGGGGCACGGGCAACCCCTCGCGGAATCCTTGCGCTGCCGGAAGTCGACCGGCCTCCTCCGTAGCCGCAGGTTTTTTACCTGCGGTCAGCGCCGCCACTAGACGCCAGGGTGCAGCCAGGAGAACCCGCCCCGCCTGGTCAGCGCTGTTTGAGCCAGAGCATCACGGCGAGCGTGATGGCGAGCACGACGCCGACGCCGACGGCGATCCACATGGTCGGCGGGAGGCCCAGCATGTCTCTGGAACGACGGTCCGCCGGCGTCGACGCGGGAGCGCCTCCACTGCTGGTGGACCGAGCCACGCCTGGCCGTGGGGCCACCGGCCCCGTGTCGATCGTGATCAGCGGCACCTGGCTGCCGGTCGCCGCCCGCGCGGGGGGCTTCGACTGGGCCCGCCCAATGCTCGACGGCGAAGGCGTTGCCGACAGGCTGCCGGAACCACCGGCAGAGCCTGCCGGGAGCGCGGGGAAGATGCCGCTGGAGCCGCTGCCGGGGCCGCTCCTGACGACCGCACCGCGGGCGGCGTCGCTGCCGCCAACGGCCCGCCGCGGAAGCGATCGACGCTGCCCGTCACCCCGGGGACCCGCCTGCTGGCCGCCTCCGGAGGCGAGCCACGCGCCCAGCGCGTCGGCCACGTCTTGCGCCGATTGCGGCCGACCATCGGGATGCTTTTGGAGCATCCGGAAATAGAGCTCAGCGATCGCGATCGGCACGTCAGGACGCTGGTCAAGCAGGTTGGGCGGCGGCTTGTGGAGGTGAGACTGCAGTCGCTCGGACAGTTTGCCCGAGGCGAACGGGGCCTTGCCGACCAGCAGGTAGTAGAGCGTGCAGCCGAGCGAGTAGACGTCGCTGCGGCGATCGGCCTTGTGGCTGTCGGTGGCTTGCTCCGGGGCGAGATAATCGGCTGTGCCCAGCACCTTTTCGTCGTGCTCGCGGGTCAACGATCCATCTTCATCGCCCCCTGCAAGGGCCAGACCGAGGTCGAGAATCTTCACGGTACCGCGGGTGTCGAGGATCAGATTGGCTGGCTTGATATCGCGGTGGACAAGACCCTCTTCGTGGGCGTGCTGCAGGCCGATCGCCGCCTGCCGGATGTATTCGGCAACCTCCCGGATCGGGAGTGGGCCGTCCCGCTTCACCTTGGCGTGAAGGTCGATGCCATCCACGTATTCCATGGCGATGAAGTGGATCGACCCCGCCGTGTCGAGATCGAACGTGCGGACGATGTTGGGATGATTGAGCCGGGCCGATTGCCGGGCCTCGCGCTCGAACCGGGCGAGATAGGAGCTCTGCTCGACCCGCTTCACCGGCAGCACCTTGACGGCCGCCTTGCTGTGGAGCGTGGCGTGTTCCCCGAGATACACGCTGCTCATTCCGCCCGCCCGGGGCAGGCGAAGAAGCCGGTACTTGCCCAGCGTGAAGCCCTTGTAGCGGCCCTTGAGCAGCTGGTCGATCTGCCACCGCGTGAGCAATCCCGAGTCTTCCAGCGCTTGAAGGAGCGGCTCTGGCGGGGCCGCGGCATGCCCGATCCACGGTTCGACGACTGCCATCAGGCGGGCCTCTTCAACGAGCCCGCTGCGGCGGATGACCTGCAGAAAATCGTCGACCGACTGGACCGGAGTGGACATGGTCTGCGAAACTCAAATAAGGCGGGGTTTGCGGAACGATCCCAGAACGCCCGTCGCGAAATCTCCCGGAATCCTACTCCAAACCGTGGCCTGGGTGCTCTATTCACGCCGCGGCTGTCACCTCTGCGAGGCGGCCGAGGATCTCCTGGAGATGCTCCGGCCTGGCGTCATGCTTGTCGATGTCGATGCCGACCCTGCGACCCGCGACCGCTACGGCCTGAGGGTTCCCGTGCTCGAGATCGACGGCGTGCCGATGGTGGAGGGCCGCTTCGACGAGACCGAGGTCGCCCGGCTCGTCGCCCGGGGCTGACCGGGCGAGCATGTGGCCGCGGCTTTCAAACGGTGAGGCGTGATACTATCCTGCGGCTTCCGTCCGTCGACCACGCCAGGTCTCGAGACTCTTTTCGACAGGAATCACCCGCCCCATGGCCCCCCTCAACCGCACCAGCGCCCGCATCACACAGCCCCGCTCGCAGGGAGCCTCGCAGGCCATGCTCCTCGGCACCGGTCTGCAACCGGCTGACCTCGACAAGCCGCAGGTCGGGATCGCGAGCATGTGGTACGAGGGCAACACCTGCAACATGCACCTCGACAGGTTGGCGGCCAAGGTCCGCGAAGGTGTCGTGGCCGCCGGCATGGTCGGCATGCGGTTCAACACGATCGGCGTCAGCGACGGCATCTCGATGGGCACCGACGGCATGAGCTTTTCGCTCCCGTCCCGCGATCTCATCGCCGACTCGATTGAGACGGTGATGCAGGCCCAGTGGTACGACGGCCTCGTGGCGATCCCCGGCTGCGACAAGAACATGCCCGGCTGCCTGATCGCGATGGGGCGGCTCAACCGCCCTGCCCTGATGGTCTACGGCGGCACGATCAAGCCCGGCCACCTGGCCGACGGCACCGTTCTCGACATCGTCTCGGCCTTCCAATGCTACGGGGAGTACGTGGCCGGCCGGATCGACGACGCCCGCCGCGGTGACATCGTTCGCCATGCCTGTCCGGGAGCCGGTGCCTGTGGCGGCATGTACACGGCGAACACCATGGCCACGGCGATCGAGGCCATGGGCATGTCCCTCCCCGACAGTGCCTCGATCCCGGCCGAGGATTCAGCAAAGGCCGAGGAGTGCCTGCGGGCTGCGGCCGCCATCCGCCATCTGCTCGAGATCGACCTCAAGCCGCGCGACATCATGACCCGCCGCGCCTTCGAGAATGGGATGGTCACGATCATGGCCCTCGGCGGATCGACCAACGCCGTGCTCCACCTGATCGCGATGGCCCGTGCCGTAGGGGTCGACCTCGCGCCCGCCGACTTCCAGAAGGTGGCCTGCCGGATTCCGTACCTCGCCGACCTCAAGCCGAGCGGCAAGTTCGTGCAGGAAGATCTTCACTCGATCGGCGGCACGAGCGGCCTGATGAAGTACCTGCTCGACAAGGGACTGATGGATGGCGACTGCATCACGGTCACGGGCAAGACGCTCGCCGAGAACCTGGCCACGAGCAAGGGGCTCGCCGCCGGCCAGAAGATCATCCGGCCGGTCGAGAATCCCCTCAAGCCCACGGGGCACATCACGATCCTCCACGGCAACCTCGCCCCCGATTCGGCAGTCGCGAAGATCACCGGCAAGGAGGGGTCGCGGTTTCGCGGCCCCGCCCGCGTGTTCGACAGCGAGGAGGCGATGCTGGCGGCGCTCGAGCACGGCGCCATCAATCGCGGTGACGTGGTGATCATCCGGTACGAAGGGCCCAAGGGAGGGCCCGGGATGCCTGAGATGCTCACCCCGACCTCGGCGCTGGTTGGGGCCGGCCTCGGCAACGACGTGGCCCTGATCACGGATGGCCGCTTCTCGGGCGGTTCGCACGGCTTCATCGTGGGGCACGTGGTGCCGGAGGCGCAGGAGGGCGGCCCGATCGCTCTGCTCAAGGATGGCGACGTGGTGGTGATCGATGCCGACACCGCCTCGATCGACGCGGAGGTCGCGGCCGAGGAGTTCGCCCGCCGTCGGTCGGAATGGAAGGCACCACCGCTCAAGGCTGATCGTGGCGTCCTCGCCAAGTACATCCGCTGCGTGGCCCCGGCCTCGCGTGGCTGCGTGACGGACGAGTGATCGATCGGCGGCCGAGCCGCTATCTCGGAATCGGCAGCGTCTCGATCGGCACGGGCGGCCCCGGGGCGATCGCTGCGCCGGGCGGGAGCTGCTCGGCCGGGATCGGGGCACCGTACACGGGGCCCTGCGGCACCGCAGGCGACGCAGGCGGCAATCCCGGCATCGCCGGGACGGAGGCCGCATCTGGGGGCTGGTAGTAGGGCTCCGCCTGCGGCTGCGGAGGCACGCCGAGTTTCGCGAGCACCCTGGCGAGCATCTTCTGTTCGAGCTTGGCATCGCGGCCGAGGGGGATCCAGCCCAGGTTGGGCGTGGGGCTGGCGACTGGCCGCGGCTGGTCGCCCACCTGTTGCCCGAGCGTGGGCAGCGGCGTGCCGTAGCGATAGAGCGAGTCGTCGTTGCGGAACGACGCGCCGCCCGTCGTGGCGCGCATCGGCCGCGGGAGGTATTCGAGCTCCTTGTTGACGACGACCTCCACCCGCCAGCCCGCCGAGTCGGGCGTCAGCCGCATGGTTGCGATCCGGCGGATCGATTGAAGCGTCGCTTCCCAGCGCTCGTCCCAGCCGACCGAGTCACCCCGCCAGGGCTCCAGCACGGTGGCACCTGTTTGTGGGAAGGTGTCGATTCGGCCCTCGGTGGGCACGCCGTTTGAGAACACGACTCGCTGCTCCTGCTGAACCTTGAAGAAGTCGTCGGTCACGTCAACCAGCTTCGTCCAGACGAGTTCCGCGTCGAGCGGCGGGATGACCACCGCGTTGCGGGGCGTGGGAGGGGGCGTGGGGAGCATCGGCCCTCCGGGACCGATGATCGCGCCTTCCGGGAGCGGTGCGAACGGGTTGGGTTGGGAGGGCAACGTGAGCGGCGGACCAACGGCCCCGGGGGCCGGCAGCATCTCCTGCGCGCGGGGCGAGAGTGCCGCCGTCAGGGCCATGGGCAGCGCGGCGATGAGAAGGAGCAAGCGGCGCATCGGTGCCTACCGGGAGGAGCCCAGATGCTCCCGGAAGGATCGCGGCCGCTCAAGCCCAGTTCAGGCCCAGTTCAGAAGGGCGAAACCCCGCGATTTCGCCGCGCCGCCCAGCCTGCGGCCGCGACCGCCATGGTGGCGAGCAGGGCCGCCGCCGACGGCTCCGGCACCGCTGCGACCGCTCCGGCGGAGCCGGGGGCCGTGTTGTAGTTGCCGGCGTTGAACAGGCCGGTGGTGACGAAGTCGGCCGCGTCGAGGATGTCGACGATCCCGTCGTAGCTGAAGTCGCCCTCCAGCCAGGTGGCCGGCGCCCCCGTGTCGAACTTGCCCAGCGCCAGGAAGTTGGCCGCGTCGAGGATGTCGATCGACCAGTCGAGGTTGGTGTCGCCCGGGGCGGCGTAGGCCACCGTCAGCGAGCCGTTACCGTTGTCGAGCCAGCCCACCGACCGCGGAATGCTGGAGGCGACGTCGGCCGCCGCCGCACTCGATGTGATGCCGCTGGTGCCGGTCCAGGAGCCGGAGTTACGGCCTTCGAGCAACTCGGCTACGAGTTGCGGGGCCGAGAGGCCGCTGCTGACCGTCAGTGCCCCTGTCGTCACGTCCACGAGACCGTTGCCCGATAGATCGAGCCCAGCCACGCTCGTGCTGGTGTAGGGAGCCACCTGACCGGTCCCGCCGGCCACGACGACAAGTTGGCTCGTCGAGAGGGCCGAGGCGTTGGCCATCTGCAGCACGCCGCCTTGCACGGTCGTCGAGCCCGTGAGTGTGTTGGACTGATCGACCACGAGCGTGCCGGCACCCGTCTTCACCACCGGCGTCGAGCCCGAGAGCGTGGGATAGCCTGCCTGGGCTTGCGTCTGGGTGCCGCTGGCCACGTTGATCGTGATCACCGTCGGCGTGCCCGCCGTGAACACGAGGTTCAGGTCGTTGCCGCTCTGGGCGACGCTAAACGTGCCGGTGCCAAAGGCATTGGCAAAGCCGCTGGTGCCGTTGGTGGCGGACGTGGAGATCGCGAACTTGTCGGCAGCAAACCCGCTGATGCCACCGGTGGCGGTGGCGATCTTCCAGGTGGCGTTGCTCGAGCCGTTGAAGTCGGCCGCCGTGCCGCTCACGTCGGGGGAGACGCCGGAGAGCGTCCAGAGATTGATCTTGAATGGATCGGCCGACGTGGACGCGATCGTGAGCGGGCCCCCCACGCTGACGAGATCCCACGACGACACGGCGCCGGCGGTGCCCGTCGCCGACAGCATCTGCCAGTTGTAGTTGCCGCCACCGCCCATCGTCAGGCTGCCACTGAGCGTGAGGGTGCCCGGGCTCGCGCCCGGGGAGAGCGTGGCGCCTGAGCCGACGGCCAGGTTGCCCGCGACGGTGCCCGAGCCCCCGATCGTCTGGGTCGAAGGCACGGTGTATCCGCCGGCCAGGGCCGTCGTGTCAAAGGTCGCCCCGGCAGTCGTCGTGACGGATGTCGCGGAGGCGATCGATCCTGCGGCGCCGAGTGCCAGGGTCCCCTGCTCGACCGAAACGGCACCTGAGTACGAGTTGCCAGCTGTCAGCGTGACTCGCCCGGCACCCGACTTTGCCAGGACTCCGGCCGTGCCGGAGACCGCTCCGGTGATGGTGATGTCGCCAGTGCCCCCCATGGCCGTCGTGCCGCTGAGGCTCGCGGCGCCGCTCCACGACACCGGCGTGACGGCGCTCGAGTTTACGAGACTCACGCGATCTCCCGTGCCGACCATCGTGAGCGTCTCGTCGGCGATCGAATAGCCGTTGAGGTCGACCGTGCCGCGGCCGAGGGTCGTGGTGATGCCCGTCGTCGTGTCGGTCACCGTCACCGCTGAGATCGTCACCCCGTTGGCGATGTCGCCAAAGGCGAGTGCATTGCCGACCTTGAGTGTGCCGGCGGCCACACGAGTGACGCCCGTGTAAAAGTTGGCGGCATTCAGGGAGATCGTGCCGCTCTGGCCGGCCGCGTTGGCCGTCTGGATGACGCCGAACTGGCCGATCGTCCCCGTGGCGCCTCCCGAGATCACCCCGTTCAGCTCGATCTCTCCCGAGTTGTAGAACGTCGCGCTGCGATTGGTGGTCGCGGAGGGATCGGCCGTGATATCTCCCGCGAACACGACCTTCGCTCGCGGGTTCACCTGGAGCGACTTGTTGGCGCTGCCCCCGAGGGTGCTGTTGCCGTTCACCGTCAGCACCACGTTGCCCGTGCCGGTGGTGCCGACCCGCAGGTACGATCCAAACTGGGCGATGGAAGCCATCGTGTAATCACCCGCCGCCACGAGATCGAGGCCGGCGGAGCTGTTGCTGTTGTTCCAGGAGAGTGCCGTGGCCGGCAGGGCTGCCTGGTCCATCACCTGCACGGTGCCCGTGGAGATGAAGAGCGTGCCGCCGTAGGAGTTTGACCCGACGAGCGTGACGGTACCCTCACCCACTTTGTAGAGCCCCAGTCCGCCGACGCTGCCGCCGAGAGTCGTGCGACCGGCGCCGCCCACGTACGTCTGGGCCGACGAGAGCGTGACGGGCCCGCTCCACGTCGCCGCTGCGGACGTGTTGCTGTTGATGAGCCCGCCCGTGTTCGAGACTCCCGTGCCCGCCACCGCGAGCGACTCTCCCGCCACCGTCTGGCCGTTGAGGTCGAGCGCGCCCCCGGCGGAAACCGTCGTGCCGGCATCGGTCGAGCCGAGCGCCGTGGCGCTGCCGAGCTTCAGCGTGCCCGCGGTCACGTTCGTGCTGCCCGTGAACGAGTTGGCCCCGGCGAGGGTGACGGTGCCTGCTCCCGACTTGATGACCGCTCCGCCGCCGGAGACCACGCCGCCCACGGTGTAGGCCGAGCCTCCCGCAAGGTTGAGAGTGCCATCGTTGGCGATGGTACTGGCAGCGATGCCGCCCCCGGCGATCTGGAGCGTGCTGGTGGCATCGGTCGAAAGGCTGCCGCTGAAGGAGCTCGAGCCAGTGAGGGCGAGCGTGCCGCCGGCGGTGGAGGCGATCGAACCCGTGCCGGAGATGGCGGCGGCGAGGGTCTGCGTGCCGGTCGTCGCGTAGACAAGCGATCCGTTGTTCACGACGGTGGAGGCGGTGAGCGAGCCGCTGTCGACGATGACGATGGATCCGCCGTTCACGGTCACGCCCGTGGCCGTGACTCCAGAACCCAGCGAGAGCGACCCCGCGTTCGACTTCACGAGGCTCGAAGCGGTGAGCGAACCGCCCGCGAGTGATGCCGTGCCCGCCGAGTGGCTCACCGTGATCGTGTCGGCCGAAATCCCCTCCGGGCGGATCGTGATCGTTGCGGCGGTATCGATGATGCCGTTGTCACCGCCGGCGAAGAACGTGCTCTCAGACCCCGTCGTCCAGTTGTTCGTCGAATAGTCCCAGACGTTGTCCACCGCTCCCGTCCAGCGGAGCGTAAACTGCGACCCACTCACGGCAAGTTGAAGGGCCGAGGGGGTGCTCGCGAAGGAGTAGGTCGTGCGGCCGACGGTGGCCGAGTCGCCCAGCAGGATCGTCTGGCCCGCGACGGCGGCTCCCGTCAGCGACACCACGCCTGAGTTCGTCAGGCTACTCCCCTGAAGCAGCGTGTAGGTGGTGCCGACCGCCGCGATGCCCGACAGCGACAGCACGTTGTCGAGGCCCGAGAGCGTGACGCTCCCGGAAGCGGCCATGCCGCCGGTCGTCGCCAGGGCGATCGTCGCGTTGCCCGCCATCGCCAACGAGGAGACCGTGAGGGTGCCCGAGACGGGATTGGTGAACGTGGCACCGTTGCCCACTTCTCCGGCGATCAGCAGGGCGTTGCTCCCGATGGATCCGGAGGTGAGGTTGCCGCCCGGACCCACCGACACCGAGCCGGTGCCGGCGATGGTCTTCGTGATCGCCGTCCGTACGTCGAGCGTGCCACCGGCGTTCACCGTCACGGCGCCGGTCGAGAGCGCATTGGCATTCCGTGCCCGGAGCGTTCCAGACGCGATCGTCAGCCCCCCGCCGAACGAGTTGGCGACGCCGAGAGAAATCACCCCCGGACCGGCCGTTGTCAGGGCATGGGTCCCGGACACAGGCCCATCCATGATGAGCGAGTAGGTGGTGCTCTCGTTCCGCCACGTCTGGCTTCCAAAGAGGGCGATTCCGAGCGTGCCCACGTTGGCGGCATTACTTCCGGTGCCCCCCGTGCCGAAGTTGTATTTGGTGAACGTGATGTCGCCCGTGGCGTTGCCGTTGACCTGGATGCCCGTACCCGCGGCGATTCCGTTCGTGGCCGTGGCGTAGAGTTCGATGTTCACCACGTTGGCGTTGCCGACGTTCTGCCAGAACGTGTAGCCGGACGTACCGGACGCGTTAAAGATCATGGCGCCGACGGCGGGCCGGTTGGAGAGCGACCCGGAGTTACCCACCCGCACGTTGCCGCCGTTGGTGGTGTTACCTTCCGCGAGCGTGCCGAAGCCGAACTGCACCGACTTGTTCTTCTGCGGATCCCCGCTGTCGGGAAAGTTGGTGGTTGCGACCGTGCCCGAGGAGGACGTCGACCAATAGGGGCTGTTGGTCGTGGTGTTGCTCTCGGCCCAGCCCTGGCTCCCGTCTCCGTAGAGCGTCGTGCCGTTGATGTCCCAGTAGAGATCGGCCGCGCCGGCAGGACCCGCCACCGCCAGGAGCAATGCCTGCGCGACGACGAATGTGCGTGAAGACATGGATAGGTACTCCCCTAGTAGCGGCGCTTCCCCTCCCCCTCAACGCCGCGAAGTGTAAAAGCGGGACGGCCCCTCGTGCAAGCCCCGGTTGCCTCGTGCACTCGAGTCTGGCTAAACTCAAACACGGAAGAGGGGTGGCGGGGTGAATGAGGCGTCAGGAGGTGAGGCCATGCTCACGAAGTGGATGTGCTCGGGCGCATCGTGCCCCCTGGGATATCGGCCGCCCCGAGGTCGTTTTTCACATGGTTTCACGCTGGTGGAGCTGCTCGTGGTGATCGCGATCATCGCCACGCTCATTGGCCTCCTGCTCCCGGCGGTGCAGACCGCCCGCGAGGCGGCCCGCCGGGCGTCGTGCACCAGCAAACTGAAGCAGGTGGGGCTGGCGATCGCGAGCCATGAGAGTGCGAAGCGCCGGTTGCCGGCGGGGCACGCCTTCGTCTCGGCTTCGCAACCGGCCTGGGGCTGGGCCGTGTTCACGATGCCCTTCATGGAGCAGACGCAGATGTTCGACACGCTGAACCCCGCCAAGACGACGCTACGGGTCGCCTGCAACATGCTCAAAGGCACGAACGGGCGATCGACCCCCGTCGGCGCCGCACTCGTCTCTCGGGTCGACCTCTTTCGGTGCCCATCCGACGACACGCCTACGGAAAACAACCTGACCGACTTCGGCGGCACGTCCGCAGGCAACCCGGAACTCGCCTCGAAGACCGGCTCCGATCCGGGGTTGAGTACTTCCAACTACATTGCCTCGGCGGGGACGTACGCCCCCGAGGAGAATTGCGGCACCGACAAGGTGGGGGCCATCAACTGCCCCCAAACGCCGGCTGACGGTGTGTTTTTCGGTCGGGACGGGATGCTGGGCCTGCGGATTAAGGACATCGCTGACGGGATGTCGAAGACGATTTTCGTCGGCGAACGCTGCGGCGCGGCGTCTGCGGCGTCCATCGCCGTTGGCAACGGGACCTACGCCGGGGTGTGGGCGGGGAACGGCCGTACGGGCTCAGGCACGTCGATCATGGGTGCGGGACGCTGCTATGGCCGGGCAGGATTTTTCATCAACGACTTTCTCAGTGCGAACACCGGCAAGGGCTTCAACAGCCTTCATCGCGGTGGGGCACAGTTCGGATTCGGAGACGGGTCGGTGATGTTCGTGTCGGAAAACGTCGATCAGTTGGTGTTTCAGAAAATGGCCAAGCGGGACGAGGGCATCAGCCTGCCGGTCATCCCCTCCGATGTGCGAGACGTGCCATGACCCGCGAACGCCTCACAATCCTCTGCCTGGGTGCCGTGGTGGCCTTATCGGCCCTGGGCTGCCAGCGGATCGTCGATGTCTCGGGGACCGTACGGGTGGATGGCAAGCCGGCGCGGGGGCTCGTGGTGATCTTCGATCCCGACGAGAAAGATGCTCCGCGAGGCGTCGCCCAGACCACCGCGGACGGCGGCTACCGACTCCGCCGCCTCGGGCCGGGCAGCATGACGGGTGTGCCCGCGGGACGATACACCGTGAAGGTGATGCCCGACATGGACGACCCGGGAGCCCCGCAGATCCCGGCAAGCTACTTCCGTAGTTCCGGGCTCACGCACGACGTGGGTAGGTCGAGCCCCGATACCTACGACATCGAGATCTCGACGAAGTGACCGAGGCCGGGTGCCGCGGTCACTCTCGGAGCCAGAGTAGTGGCTGCGTGATCGGCACGTTGCGGCGGACCTCGGGATCGGTCGAGTCGGCAGGGAGTTGCTTCCAGAGGTCGAGGGAGGCGGGCTCGCGGAGGGCGATTCCCGCGAAGAGCAGGTGCGGCTGCCGCACGGGCCAGCCCTCCCAGTGCTCGACGTCGGGCGATTTCGGCCACGTCTTTTTGTCGGCAAGATACGGCCGGAGCCAGCCTACGGCCCGGCGGATGCCCCGGCCGTCGGGAAGTTCGAACGACCACAGGTCGTCGGCCGGCGTCGAGAGGATCTGGCAGAGCGTCGCCATCTGGTCGAGCTGAAAGATCGAGTAGCCGTAGGGCTTCGTTCGGCCAAGTTCCTCCGGAAATGATCCGTCAGCCGCCATCTGGTGTGGCACGAGCACGTCCTTGAACTGCCGGCGGCACTCGGCGAGGAGCGGCTCGTCGCCGGTGAGGTCGGCAAAGGCCGCGAGTTGGACGAAGTAGGCCACGGCGTGGTTGTTCTTCGCGGCGGCTTCCTTGCGGCCGTTCTCGCTCGTGGTCATCCAGGTGCAGAGGTCGGCGAACCACTGCTTCACGCCGGCGACCGTCGCCTCCGGCAAGGCGCGTTGCTCAGCGAGCACCTTCACGGCCCTGGCGACCTCGGCGAGGTGCAGCCCGTCGATAATGCCCGCTGGACGACCGGCCGAGACGCCGGGCACCGCCTGGGCGTGGTCGAGATTCGGGTTCATGCGGGTGGCGGGATCGAGGAAGAACGCCCGCAGGAGTTCGTCGGCTTTGGCGGCGTAGCGAGCGTCGCCGGTCACGAGTCGGGCGGCTGCGAGCGCCGCCACGCGGTCCCGCAGCGAGTTCACCGCCTGGCGGTGGGCAAAAAAGTTGTCTGGGTTCGATTCCCCGTCGCGGCGGACGTAGGGCAGGCCGTTGGGCTTCGTGGGATCGGGCCACCAGTAGTCGCCGTTGGAATAGAAGTCGTGCGGGGAGCCCTCGGCATGCGGAGCACGGTGGGCCGTGATCGTGAGCGGCGGCAATGCCAGGGCGGCGTCCGCCGCCTTAAGAATCCGCTCGCGGTCGAGGCCGGCGACGTCGATCCCCACGGAAGGTGAGGCCCACGAGGAGGCGACCGGCGACGCCTTGGCCGCGGCGGCCTGGCCGTTGGCCGGTTCGGCGTCGAGCGTCACGAACGCCGAGCGCAGCCCCGGCGATGTGACCGCGGCCACCGCCTTGCGGCCCGTGAGCCTGACGCGGATGCGGGCTCGTCCGTTGGCCAGCTGCACCACGCGAGACCCTTCGGGCGTGCCGAGGTTATCGACGAGCGTGCCCTCGCCGGCGAGGTCGAACCGCACCACGTGTGCCGCGTCGACGCACGGGAGTCCGTCCTTGTCGAAGGCGCGGGTCTCGATCCACGCTTCGGCACCGTCTCGCGACGCCTCAACGAGCGTCAGCTTGGCAGCCTTCCCCCACTTCTCCGTGTGGTAGTCGAAGGCGATTTCGTCGGTGAGTTGCTCGCCCGCAGCCGCGCGGGCCACCGCGCGGACGACGTTTCGGCCCGCGGCAAACGGCAGGTGCCACCTCAGGCCCGCGGCGGGATAGTCGGCGACGGTGCGGCTCTTCGTGCCGGCAGACGTGCCGTTGACGAAGAGTTCGACCTGCGGACAGTTGGAGTAGACCCGGATCTCCTTCGCTTCGCCCGGCTCTCCCCAGCGGTCGTGCCAGCCGTGGCCGAGGAGGTGCACCATCGGTTTCTCCGCCCAGTAGCTCTGGAAGACGTAGTAGCTCTCCTTCGGCGTGCCGTCGCGGGTGACCACGCCCTTCTGGTTCACCCGCGGCACCGG
>QWQL01000212.1 GCA_003670825.1 Planctomycetota bacterium | reverse complement strand
GGGCGGCGCCCGCTGGCGCTACGTGTGGGGCAGCACGCTCGTGTTCGCCTTCATGACGCAGCTGATCACCGGGCTCTTTCTGTGGGCGAGCTACTCCGCGAGCGCCCAAACGGCCTGGGAGAGCGTCTACTACATCCAGCACGAGATGGCCGGCGGCTGGCTGCTCCGCGGCATCCACCACTTCATGGCCCAGGCGATGGTGGTGCTGCTCGCGCTCCACCTGCTGCAGGTGGTGATCGACGGCGCCTACAAGGCGCCCCGCGAGGTCAACTTCTGGCTCGGGCTGATCCTCATGCTGCTCGTGCTCGGCATGGCGCTCACCGGCTATCTGCTGCCCTGGGATCAGAAGGGCTACTGGGCCACGATCGTGGCCACAAACCTCGCCGGGATCGTGCCCTTCTTCGGGCCGTCGATCCAGCAGCTCGTGATCGGCGGGCCGGAGTATGGCCACCACACGCTGACGCGGTTCTTCGCGCTCCATGCCGGATTCCTGCCGGCCACGCTCGTGCTGTTTCTCGTGGTGCATCTGACGCTGTTTCGCAAGCACGGCCTGCACGCGAAGCAGCCGCTCGCCAGGCCCGACGCGATGTTCTGGCCCGACCAGGTGCTCAAGGACGCCGTGGCGATGCTGGCCGTGATGGCCGTCGTGCTCGGCGTGATCCTGATGCCGGCTCTGCGGGCGATGCTCGCGGGCGAAGCGGTCGTGCCGGGCGAACTCGGCGCGGAGTTGGGCGCCCCTGCCGATCCGTCGCTGCCCTACGCCGCCGCGCGGCCCGAGTGGTATTTCCTGTTTCTCTTTCAGTTCCTGAAAGTCTTCGAGGGCTGGGGAGCCACGGGGGAGTTCTTCGGGGCGATCGTCGTACCCGGATTGATCATGGCCGGGATGTTCCTGATGCCGATCCTCGGCAACTGGCGGCTGGGCCACCGGTTCAACGTGGCCTTCACGCTCGCGATCCTGGCGGGCATGGGCCTGCTCACGGCGCTGGCTCTCAACGAAGACTACGCCGCGGTCTGGGTGAACACGACGGCCCTGACGGAGGCCGAGCGGCTCTCCGAGCAGACCGGGGGCGACGCCACCAAGCTGATCGCGGCCGTCGGTGGAGACCGCGGCAAGGCGGCGGTGATCGAGAAGCAGTGGAAGACGCTGAAGCGGGTGCGCCACTCGCAGGCCTTTCTCGACGCCGTCAAGCAGGCGAAGGCCGACGCCGCCCGGGCGATCGAACTGGCTGGCCGGCCCGAGCGGATTCCACCCGCCGGCATGCTCGAACTCATCCGCAGCGACGCCAAGAGCCAGGGGCCGCGGCTCTTCGCCCAGCACTGCGCGAGCTGCCATGCCCACGTCGATCCGCTGGCTGAGGATGCCGCAGCCGTGATCGCGACGTCGTCGGCAGCCAACCTGTTCGGGTTCGGATCGGCCGACTGGATGCGGGGCCTGCTCGATCCCGCCAAGGTCGCCGGGCCGGCCTACTTCGGCAACACCGCCCACCGGGAGGGCGACATGGTGAACTTCGTGCAGAACGACCTGACCGATGCGGCGGCCTGGCCGAAGGTTCACATCGATGCCGTCGTGGCCGCCATGGCGGCCGAGGCCGGTCAGGCCGTGCCGCAGGAATCGGCCAGCCTCGTCGAGAAGGGCCGCGAGCTCGTTGCCGCCAGCGACCGCTGCGGGGGTTGCCATGCTTTTCGCGAGAACGGCACGGAGCTGGGCTCGGCGCCCGAGCTCACGGGCTGGGGCGGCCGCGAGTGGCTTGTCGGCATCATCGCCGACCCAACGCACCCGCGGTTCTACGGCGACACCAACGACCGGATGCCGAGCTTCGGCAAGGCCAAAGAGGGTGGGATCGCGCCGCTCTCGTCAGCGCAGATCGGGCTGGTCGCCGACTGGCTCCGCGGCGAGTGGTATCGGCCCACGGGGCACTGAACTGGCATGACGATCAGCCGACTGAGTCTGTGGTTCCTGGTGTGGCTGCCCGCCCTGGCCTGCATCAGCGCCTGGGCCGAGTCGCCGCCCCCCGAGCGGCATCGCTCGGCCCCGGGCAGCGTGTCGGTCGTGTTCGTCGGCGACGTGATGCTCGATAACGGGCCGGGGCATGCTGTCGCCTCGGGCCGCGACCCGTTCGCGGCCTGTGCCGAGTTGCTGCTCGACGCCGACTTCACCGTGGGCAATCTCGAATGCGTGCTTGGCGACGGAGGCACGCAGCGGTTGAAGTCGTATACCTTCCGCGGCGCTGACGATTCCCCCCGCTACCTGAAGCGGTATTTCTCAGCACTGACCCTCGCCAACAACCATGCCCTCGACTTCGGCCCGGATGGCCTCGTCGAATGCCTGGCCGTGCTGGAGCGCGAGGGGATTCCGCAGTTCGGCGGCGGCCGCACGCTCGCCGCGGCCCGACGGCCGTTGGTGCTCGAGCGACACGGCCTGCGGATCGCCCTCGTAGGCTGCAACGGGTTTCAGGCGGAGAAGTCGGCGGCGGGCGAGGCGACGCCGGGCGTGGCGCCCCTGCGGGAGTCCGATCTGCTGGCCGACATCGCCGCTGCCCGCAAGGATGTCGATGCGGTTGTATCCGTCGTCCATTGGGGTCCGGAGCTCCATCCGCAGCCCCGCGAGGCCGACCGCGTGCTCGCGCGGAAGATGATCGATGCCGGCGCGGCAGCCGTGATCGGCGGGCATCCGCACGTCACGCAGACCGTCGACGTGCACGCGGGCTGCCCGATCGTCTACAGCCTCGGCAACTTCGTGTTTGACTACTATCCCGTCGATCCGCCGGAGTGGACTGGTTGGGTGGTGAAGCTCACGTTCGCCACGGGCCAGCCGGTGGCGATGGAGACGAAGTCGGTCGTGCTCGACGCCGCGGGCCTGCCGCGGCCCGCGGCCGAGCGGTGACGCGTCAGGTGACGCCGCCGAGCACCGTGGCCCGGGCAACGCGGCCGACGCCGAGCATGTAGGCCGCCGTGCGGAGCGGAACCTGCCGCGATGCGGAGAGCTGCCAGACCTGCTCGAAGGCCTGGCCGAGGATCCGGTCGAGTTCACCGCGGACGCGATCGAGGCTCCACCGGTAGTGCTGCCGGTTCTGCACCCACTCGAACCAGCTCGCCGTCACGCCTCCGGCATTGGCAAGGATGTCGGGGAGCACCACGACGCCGCGGGCGGCCAGGAGGTCGTCGGCCGCGGGCTCGATCGGGGCGTTGGCCGCCTCGACCACGATCGGGGCGCGGATCGCCGCCGCATTGGTGCCGGTGATCATGCCGCCGAGCGCCGCAGGAATCAGCACGTCGCAGTCGGCCGCGAGGAGTTCCGAGCCGGTGATCGCCTCGCCGCCGCCGAAGCCGACCAGCCGGCCGGCGTGGGACCGCGCGTGCCGCAGCAGTTCGAGCACGTCGAGGCCGCGTGGATTGTGAAAGGAGTCGGTGGCATCGCCCACCGCGACGATCCGACATTCGGCGTCGTGGAGATACTTGGCGGCGTGGGTGCCGACGTTGCCAAAGCCCTGGATTGCGATCCGCGTGCCGGGAATCTTCCGGCCGAGGCGGCTGAGCAGCTTGAGCGTCAGCGCGCCCACGCCGCGGCCGGTGGCCTCCTCGCGGCCGGGGAGGCCGTGGAACTCGACCGGCTTGCCGGTGACGCAGGCCGGCGAGAAGCCGTGGTACTTGCCGTACTGGTTCATGATCCAGGCCATCATGTCGGCCGTTGTGCCCATGTCGGGCGCGGGGATGTCGACGTCGGGGCCGAATAGGTCGTGGATGGCGTCGACGAACTTCCTCGTCACCCGCTCCAGTTCGCGGAGCGAGCAGTCGGCCGGCGCGATCGTCACGCCCCCCTTTGCGCCGCCGAAGGGGATATCGACGACCGCGGTCTTCCAGGTCATCAGGGCCGCCAGCGCCCGCACGTCATCGAGGTCTACCTGGGGGTGGTAGCGCAGCCCCCCTTTGAACGGCCCTCGGGCGTCGTTGTGCTGCACGCGGTAGCCGATGAATGTCGCGATTTCCCCAGAATCCCGCTCGATCGGCAGCTGCACCCGAACCTCCCGCTTCGCCGTCAGCAGGAGCCGCCGCATGCTCTCCGACAGGTCGAGTTGGGCCGCCGCCCTGTCGAAATAGATCCGCGCGGCTTCGTTGGCATGCATGGGCGTGGGACTCCGGCTGGCGCGGTGAGGGGCCGGGATCATAGCAGCCGGGTGTGGGGGCCGGGGCAGCGGACCGTGGGGCCGGGCCTCGCGCCGATCGTGACCACGCGGTACAACGAGGGAATACGACGAGGACCCCGTGCCCGCTCCCACGCCCGACGAGTTCTGGCAACTGCTCGTCCGCACCAGGCTGCTCGAGCCCGGTGCGGCGGCAGCACTCCGCGCCGAGCATGCAACCCTGCCCCCGGCCGCCGTCGACGGATCCACGAAGGCGATCGCGGCCTGGCTCTGCGGCCGGGGTGTGATCACGCGGTGGCAGGCCAGGCGGGCGGCGATCGGAGACACCGGCCCGTTCTTCCTCGGCGAGTATCGCCTGCTCGAGCGTCACGACCGCGAGGGCGATAGCCTGCTGTTTACGGCCCGGCACGAGCCGTCGGGCCGTGTCGTCGCGGTGATGCTGCTCAACGGAAAACGGTGCCGCGAGATCGAGCTCTGGACGGAGATCGTCCGCCGCACCACCGCCGCCCACCGCGCCGCCGACCCGATGCTCGGCCGCACGTGGTCTCTGGAGCAAGCCAACGGCAGCCGCTTCATCGTCTGCGAACTGCTGGCGGGCACCAACGTCGCCGACGAACTGGAGCGGCTCGGGCCGTTACCGCCCCAGCAGGCGGGCGTGCTGGTGTGGCAGATCGCCAAGGCCGTGGGCGAGTTGCATGGTCTCGGCAGCGTTCACGGGAGCCTGTCGCTCGACGCCCTGCGGCGCGAGCCGCCGCCGCCGGGAAGCGGTGAGCGGAACGGTCGGGTGCGGCTGCTGCAGTTCCCGTTGGCCGGCGACCCGCACCAGCTGCCCCTGCGGCCGCCGCTGGCCGGTGAGGCCGAGCTGGCGCGGCTGGCTCGGCGGGCCGCGTACGTCGCTCCGGAGCTGCTCGATCCCGAGGCAGCCTGCAGCCCGCGGTCGGATGTCTACGCCTTGGGGGCGATGCTCTTCGCGTTGCTCTCGGGCCGACCGCC
This sequence comes from Planctomycetota bacterium, assembly GCA_003670825.1. GTDB lineage: Bacteria > Planctomycetota > Planctomycetia > Pirellulales > UBA1268 > QWPN01. The sequence goes on along the minus strand of QWQL01000212.1, from coordinate 455 downwards.
GTGCTGGAACGGTGACGCGCAAGACACCCTGCAGGCCGCGGCGACGACGGGCCCCGCGTTGCTGCCGGCCAGCGTGCCGCCGCCGCTCGTGGAGCTGGTGGGTTTCATGATGGCCCGCGATCCAGCGAGCCGCTACGGCACCGCGGCCGAGGCCGCCGCTGCCGTCGCGGTGTGCCTGGGGCTCGCCGAGCCCCCGGCGGCTCCTGCACCCACGCCGGAAGCGAGGCCGGCGGCGAACCCACGGCCCATGGCCGATGACGCCCTGCCCGACTTCTCCTTCGCCGAGCCTGTTCCCCGGGCACGACGAACCGCGGCGACTGGCACGCGGCGACTCAGCCGTCTGCCGCTGATGGGCGGCCTCGTCGCGGCCGCGATTCTTGCGGGGGCTGCGGGCCTGATCTGGAGCCGGCTGGACCGCGGCGAGGCCGACGGCGGTCGCGGGCCTGTGACGCGTC
>QWQL01000195.1 GCA_003670825.1 Planctomycetota bacterium | reverse complement strand
GTCGGGCGGCCGGTAGCAGACCATCTCACCGAACTGGCCCTCGTGCACCAGCCGCGTGGCATAGGCACCAAACTCCGTCGCCAGCATCCGGTCGAAGGGAGTGGGCGTGCCGCCCCGCTGCAGGTGGCCCAGCACGACCGTCCGGACCTCGCGACCGAGCCGCGCCGCGACCTCGCAGCCCACGAGCTCACCGATGCCGCCGAGTTTCACCTGGCCCTGGCCGGCGTTACCGGCGTGCACGAGTCCGCCGTCGGGCAGGTGGGCCCCCTCAGCCACGACGATCAGCGTGAAGTTCTTTCCCTCCCGATCCCGCTCTACCACCTTCCGGCAGACGTGTTCGAAGGTCCAGGCGATCTCCGGAAGCAGGATCACGTCGCCGCCGCCGGCAATGCCCGCGTGCAGCGCGATCCAGCCGGCGTGCCGGCCCATCACCTCCAGCACCATCACTCGCTCGTGGCTGGCCGCCGTTGTGTGGAGCCGGTCGAGCGCGTCAGTCGCCGTGGCCACAGCCGAATCGAAGCCGAAGGTGAAGGCCGTGCAGCTGAGATCGTTGTCGATCGTCTTGGGCACGCCCACCACGGGGATGCCGTGCTCGTAGAGCTGCTGCGCGATGCCCAGCGATCCGTCCCCCCCGACACAGATCAGGCCGGCCAGTCCGAACTGCTGCACCGTGGCCGACGCCTGGGCGAGCAGCTCGGGATCGATCCGCACCCGCTCCCCCTCGCCGACGAGCGACGTGAAGCGGCCCTTGTTGGTCGAGCCGAGGATCGTGCCGCCCTGGAGCAGGATCCCCGCCGTGTTCTGGGCGTCGAGCGGCATGTAGCTCACCGGGTCGACGAGGCCCTCGTAGCCCTTGAGGAAGCCGACCACGTCGTAGCCCAGCCGGATCGCCGACTTTGTCGCGGCCCTGATCACCGCGTTGAGCCCCGGGCAGTCGCCGCCGCTGGTGAGGATCCCGATGGTGGGTCTGCGGCTCATGGCTCAGTGCCCGACGTGTTCGGCCAGCCATCGCTCGGCGTCGAGGGCCGACATGCAGCCGGTGCCCGCCGCCGAGATCGCCTGCCGGTAGTAATCGTCGGCAACATCCCCCGCCGCAAACACTCCGTCCACACTCGTGGCCGTGCGGAAGTGCTGCGTCCAGACGATGTATTTCTTCGGCGTGAGATCGAGCTGCCCGTCGAGAAACGACGTATTGGGGGTGTGGCCAATCGCGAGGAACATGCCCGCCGCGTCGACCGTCTCCTCCCGGGTCGGGTCGAGCGTGCTCGCCAGCCTGACGCCCGTGAGGCCGTTGGTGTCGTTTCCCAGCACCTCGGCGAGCTCCGAGTTGAAGTGGATCGTGATCTTCGGGTTGTCGAGGGCCCGCTGGGCCATGATCTTGCTGGCCCGTAGCTGGTCGCGGCGGTGCACGAGGTGGACGGTGCTTGCAAACTTGGAGAGGTAGGTCGCCTCCTCGACGGCCGAATCACCGCCGCCAATCACGACGATCGGCCGGTTGCGGAATCGCGGGAGGGCACCGTCACACACGGCGCAGGCACTGACACCCCGGTTTTTGAACCTCTCCTCACTCGGCAGGCCGAGCCAGTTGGCACTCGCCCCCGTCGCCACGATCACGCACGCAGCCTCGACCAGACCTCCCTCGGCCGGATAGAGCTTGAAGGGCCGCGAGGAGAAGTCCACTTTCAGGATGTCGTCGGTGACGATCCGCGTACCGAAGTTGGCCGCCTGCTGCCGCATCAGCTCCATGAGCTCGGGGCCCGTCACCCCTTTGCCTTCGTGCGGGGGCATCACCATCCGCCGCTCCTGGGGAAGGGCCGATTCGAGGAAGCCGCCGAGGTCGCCGTGCGGAAAGCCCGCATAGTTCTCGACCTCGCTGGTCAGCGAGAGTTGGCCGAGCGGCAGCGTGCCTGCCATCCGGTTTGCTTCCGTGATCGCACCCTCGTAGACGAGGGGCTGCAGCTGGGCTCGGGCGGCATAGGTGGCGGCAGACCAGCCGGCCGGACCACTGCCGATGATCACGAGCTTCTCGAGCAACGACGACATGAGCAGGGCTCCCCGGGAATGACGGCGGGCGGGGCGTCGCGTCGACGCCCGCCCGTGGAACAGGCATGATGTACTTGTTCCCGCGGAGCGGGCAAACCCGTCCCCCGACCGACCGCGAAAAACGACCTCCCGGGCCACTCTTGCTATGAGCCTGCTCGCCGTTCTCCTGCCCAGCGCCGTGATCCTGCTCATCGCCTACAGGCTCTACGGGGGCCTGCTCGCGCGGCTGTTTCAGCTCGACGCCGACATGCCGACGCCGGCCGTCACGCTCCGCGACGACGTCGACTACGAGCCAATCCCACCGCAGCTGCTGCTCGGCCAGCACTTTTCGGCGATCGCGGCGGCGGGCCCGATCGTGGGGCCGATCCTGGCCGGCGTGGCGTTTGGCTGGGCGCCGGCCCTGATCTGGATTCTCGTCGGGAGCATCCTGATCGGCGGCGTGCACGACTTCTCGGCGCTGGTGGCGTCGATCCGGCACAAGGCGCGGTCGATCGCCGAGGTGGTCCGCGACCACATGAGCCGGCGGGCCTACGTCCTCTTTCTCTCGTTCGTCTGGATCGCGCTGGTCTACATCATCGTGGCCTTCACCGACATCACCGCCCAGAGCTTCGTGGGCCGGCAGGTGCTCGAAAATGGCGAGAGCGTCTTGGGGGGGGGCATCGCGACGTCGAGCCTGCTCTATCTCGCGCTGCCGGTGATCATGGGATTCTGCATGCGGTATGCCCGGATGCCGCTCTGGCTAGCGACCTGCGTGTTTTTGCCGCTGGTGGGGCTGGCCATCTGGGGAGGCCAGAAGATCCCCTTCGACCTCGGGCAGACGATCCACGTCGGCGACGCCACCGCCCAGAAGATCTGGGGCGTGCTGCTGCTCGGCTACTGCCTGGTGGCAGCGATGATGCCGATGTGGCTCTTGCTCCAACCCCGCGGGCACCTCGGCGGCTGCTTCCTCTATGTCGCCCTCGCGGGCGCGGTGGTCGGGCTGGTGGCCAGCGACACGTCGCTGGCGGGGCTGTTTGGCGGGCAGTCGACGATCCGCTATCCGGCCTTCACCGGCTGGCAGGCCGCAAATGGGCAGCCCATCATGCCGATGCTCTTCATTACGATTGCCTGCGGCGCCTGCTCGGGATTTCATTCGCTGATCGCCTCGGGCACGACCAGCAAGCAGCTCCGTCGCGAGACCGACGCGCGGCCGATCGGCTACGGCACGATGCTGCTCGAGGCCATGGTGGCGGTCGTGAGCCTGTGCTGCGTGATGGTGCTCACGAAAGACAGCCCGCTGACGAAGCAGTCGCCGAACTTCATCTATGCCCTCGGCATGGGGCAGTTCCTGGAGATTCTCGGTGTGCCGGCGACGCTCGGCGTATCGTTCGCGCTGATGGCCTTCACGACGTTCGTCTACGACACGCTCGACGTCTGCACCCGGCTGGGGCGGTACATCGTTCAGGAACTGACCGGGCTCACCGGCCAGGCCGGAGCCTGGCTGGGCACGGCGATCACCGCAGGTGTGCCGCTGATCTTCCTGCTGCGGCCCAACCTCGACACCAACGGCAACCCCGTGCCCGCCTGGAAAATGTTCTGGAACCTGTTCGGGGCAAGCAACCAGCTCCTCGCGGCGCTCACGCTCCTGGGCGTCACCGTCTGGCTGTGGCGGACGCGGCGCGAGGCCTGGGTGTGGGTCGTGACCGGCCTGCCGACGGCCTTCATGTATGTGATGAGCACCTGGGCGCTCCTCACCCTCACGCTGCCGCGGTTCCGCGGTCCCGACGGGCTCGTGCTCCCCACGGATGCCGTGCCCTGGGTGGGGCTCGTTCTGCTGACGCTTGCAGCGGTGATGCTGGTGGAGGCGATCCGGGCGATCGCGGCCCCTCCTGCCCCTCCCGCGAGCCGGCCGTCATGGTCCTCGTCGCCAGGCGGCCTTCCCGCCGCCTCGGCCCGATGACCCGCGCGGCCCGCGAACCCAGAGGCCGGCCGCGGCCGACGAAGATCTGCGCTGCCTGCGGCCGGCCGTTTGAGTGGCGAAAGAAGTGGGAGTCGTGTTGGGAGCAGGTTCGCTACTGCAGCGACCGCTGCCGGCGGGCTCGCCGACTGAATGCCCACTGGTCGCGTCCTCGCGTTGCGTGCCAATGTTTCCGATGGCGAGTGCCGTGACCGCCCGGAAGGACAGCCCGGTCAAAGGCACTTCAGCAACGGTCTTCCGGCTGCCGAGCGACTCGTGAGCCTCGGGGGGAACGGCCTGGGCGTCCGGACGCGGTTCCCGGAAACGCTGCTCACCCCTGCGATGGCGATTTTCCCGCCTGGGCGCAGACTAGCTCCCAATCGGCTGGTCCCGGCGCTTCGGTGCCTTGCGTCCGACACGGGTCACAAGCTGTGGATATCGATCATGGGCAGCTCGTCGGGCGACGCCTAAGTCGCTTCGCGGTTGCACGAGAACGCGATGACAAACCCTTGGCCGCAGACCGTGCAGAGAGCACGGCCGAACCCGAAGCAGAGGATGCCGCACTCGTGATAGCCGCGGAGTTCGCGCGCTTCCCCCGGCAATCATCAAGGATCCTGCAGTTCGCCCGGAGGATCTGCTTCGATGGCTGGACCAACCAAGGGGGGCGGTGCAAGCTCGGATGAAAGGCGCACCACATCCCCGAACGGCCCCCGAGATCCCCGATGCCGTTGCCCGAGTTCACCCCCACCGGCGACTTGCCTTCGGGCGTCCACGCCGCGACGCTCACGGAGCTCCTCACGCGGCTCGGGAGCGGTACACCCGAACGGGTCGCGGCTGGCCGGCAGTTGGCGGCGATCCACCGGCTGGCTCTGTCCACGGGAAAGCTGCGGCGGTTCGTCGTGTTCGGGTCGTTCGTCACGGCCAAGCCGGGTCCCGGCGACGTGGACGTGTTTCTCATCATGGAAGATGATTTCGCCGTGGCGACGGTCGTGGGTGGGGCGGCGGCCGTGTTTGACCATGCCCTGGCGCACGATTGGCTCGGGGCAAGCATTTTCTGGGTGCGGGCGTTGGCTGCCCTCGGCGGGGAGCAGGCCGCGGTAGAGTATTGGAAGGTGACCCGCGGCGGCGGACAGCGCGGGATCGTGGAAATCGTGGAGCCTTTTGCATGAAGACTGCCGACAGCCCGATCACGACCGACGCCGAGTTGGAAGCAACGCTCGACCGCATCCGCCACTTCCAGAGCCAACTCGTGCGGCTTCGGCAGGTGGAGACCGATCCGGAGGCCTACCAGCTCTCGGCGTCTGGGTTTCTCGCCGAGGTCGATCGGATGCAGGCGGCCGTGCGGGCCTACCTGAGCGGGCCGGCCGATCGGCTGGCCGCGTCGGCGTGATATCCAGACGGCGGGATCAGCCATCGCTTGCCTCCTGCGTGACGCGGCGATCGCGCATCGCGGTGACGTCGTCGATCTGCCGGGCGATGGGGGCAGGGGCCGTGACTGGGCGATCTCGGGGGCGTGGAGCCGACGTCTCTGAAGCGTGGGTGTTTGCCGATCATCCTCCGGTTCGGGCCATGGTGCAGGTCGGCCTCGGGAGGAGCGGCCCGGGCGTCCGGAACGGGTTTC
>QWQL01000205.1 GCA_003670825.1 Planctomycetota bacterium | reverse complement strand
GGTCTTCGAGGAAGTTGAGCAGGTCGGCGACGCGGTTGGAGTAGCCCCACTCGTTGTCGTACCAGCTCACCACCTTCACGAGGTTGCCCAGGCCGATCGTGTCGACCGCGGAGAAGATCGAGCTGTGGGGATCCCCCTTGAGATCGGTCGAGACCAGCTCCTTGTCGGTGTACCGCAGGATTCCCTTGAGGGGTCCCTCGGCCGCCTTCTTCATCGCGGCGTTGATGTCGGCCGGCGCGGCCTCTTTGTTCAACAGCGCCGTGAAGTCGACGACACTCACCGTGGCCACCGGCACGCGGAAGGCCATCCCGGTGAACTTGCCCTGGAGGGCCGGGATCACCAGGCCCACGGCCCGGGCGGCGCCCGTGCTCGAGGGCACGATGTTGAGCGCCGCGGCCCGCGCGTCGCGGAGATCCTTGGCGGCCGTGTCGACCGTCTTCTGGGAGTTGGTGTAGGCGTGCACCGTGGTCAGCAGGCCGCGGTCGATGCCCCAGGTCTCGTGGAGCACCTTGGCCACCGGCGCCAGGCCGTTGGTGGTGCAGGAGGCGTTGGAGATCACGTGATGCTTCTTGGGGTCGTACATCGCGTCGTTGACGCCCAGCACGATCGTCAGGTCTTCGTTTTTGGCCGGGGCCGAGATCACCACCTTCTTGACGCTGTCTCGCTTGTGGGCCACGGCCTTGGTGGCGTCGGTGAAGAAGCCGGTGCTCTCCACGACAATCTGCACGTCTTGGCTGCCCCACGGGATCGACCCCGGATCCTTCTCGGCGAAGACCTTGATCTTCCGGCCGTCGACGATCAGGTCGTTGCCCTCGTAGCCGACCTGCCCCTTGAAGGGGCCGTAGTTGGAGTCGAACTCGAGGAGGTGGGCGTTGGTCTTCGCGTCGGTAAGGTCGTTGAGCGCGACCACCTGCACGTCGCCGTCGAGGCCGTATTTCTCGTAGATGGCGCGGTAGGTGAGGCGGCCGATGCGGCCGAAACCATTGATGCCGACGCGAATGGGCACGGCGAGTCTCCTGGACGGTGCGGGGGCCCGGCCGCGCCGCTCCGTTGCGGACGCCGAACCCCTGAGGCGGGGCCGGATGATACACCCCCGTGCGGCGGACGCTCAATCGGCGGCCGCCCCGCCGCGGTTTCCGCGATGCTGGGCAGCACCGAAGCCCGCCTGTAGTCTGGGATTCCCTCAATGCCAAACCCCGTCATCGAACTCGAGCAGGTCAAAAAGGCGTTTGCCATGCCTGGCGGCGAGACGGTGGCGGTGCTCGACATCGACCGGTTCGTGCTCGAGGAGAAGGACCAGGTCGCCCTGACCGGTCAGAGCGGCTCGGGCAAGTCGACGCTCCTCCACGTGATCTCCGGGATCATGCGGCCCGACTCGGGGCGGGTGTGGGTCGACGGCCACGACCTCACCCGGCTCGGCGAGGCCGCGAGCGACCGGCTCCGGGCCGACAAGCTCGGCCTCGTGTTTCAGCAGTTCAACCTCCTGCCCGGGTTCACGGCCCTGGAGAACGTGCTGGTCGCCATGTCGTTCGGCAGCGGGAAGCCCGACCGCTGGCGGGCCGCCGACCTGCTCGCCTCGGTCGGCCTGTCGCATCGGCTCGACCACAAGCCAGCCGAACTCTCGATCGGCCAGCAGCAGCGGGTGGCCGTCGCCCGGGCCCTGGCCAACCGCCCGCGGGTGATCCTCGCCGACGAGCCGACGGCGAGCATCGACACGGCCCATCAAGACCAGGTGATCGACCTGCTCACGACCACCTGTGCCGAGCAGGACGTGGCCCTGCTGGTGGTCACGCACGCCCCCGAGGTTGCCGCCCGGTTCCCGAAGCAGCTCCGGCTCGACGACTTCAACCGCGCCGCCGTGCATCACGGCTGACCCTCGCTCACGGATTTTCTATGTCGTTGTTCGGCATCGCCTGGCGCAACATCCGACAGCGGCTGCTGACCAGCGGCCTCACGGCCCTGTCGCTGGCACTGGGCGTGGCGCTCGTCGTGGCCACGCTGGTGATCGGCAACGTCGTCACGCAGGCGTTCAACTCGGGATCGGGCCTCGGCTACAACCTGATCGTGGGGTCGAAGGGGAGCCCGCTGCAGTTGGTCCTCAACAGCGTGTACCTGATCAGCAAGCCGATCGAGAACATCTCCTGGGTCTTCTACGAGGAGTTTCTGCCCGCCTCCGCCCGGGCCGACGGCGTTGCCGGCAGGTTTGCCGGCAGCGTGCGGACCGCCGTGCCGATCTGCATGGGGGACTACTTCAAGGGCTTTCGCGTAGTCGGCACCAATGCCGCCTACTTCGACGGCCTGACCTACGGCGGCGGCGGAGCCTCGGGCTTCGGCCGCTGGCTGGGGCGGCTCGTCGGCCGCCCGCCGGCTGGCGCGGCGCCGAAGCCCTTCGCGTTTGCGGCGGGGCGAAACTTCCGCAACGACGAGTTCTTCGGCGGTGTGCTCGGCGCCGAGGTCGCCGCCAGCCTCGGCCTCGACGCGGGCGATCTCTTCTCCCCCACGCACGGCGCCGACGACGGCCTCGTGCACGATCCCTTCACCGTCACCGGCGTGCTCGCGCGAACCGACACCCCCGTTGACCGCGGCGTGTATGTGAACATGGAGGGTTTTTATCTCCAGGAGGGACATGCCAAGCCGGTGGAGGCCGCCGCAGACGCAGCCGCCACCACCCCCGCGCCCCAGGCGTCGGCCGCCGACGGGCCCGCCCCGCTGCCCCGCGAGCAGCGGGAGGTGACGGCGATCCTCGTCGAGACGGTGTCGCTGCCGGGCCTGCCGGCCGAGCTCACCGCGATGGGGCTCCGCACGGCCATCAACGAGGGCCGCGACGGGCAGGCGGCCGAGCCGATCCGCGAGATCAGCGTGCTGCTCCAGTTGTTCGTGCGACCGCTGGAACTCCTGCTCCTGCTCGTCACCACGCTCGTGGTGATCGTCTCGGCGATCGGTATCCTCGTGAGCATGGTCGGCTCGTCGCTCGAGCGGACCCGCGACGTCGCGGTGATGCGGGCGCTGGGCGCCCGCCGCAGCCACGTGCTCGCCACGGTGCTCATCGAGGCGGTGCTCCTGGCCGTGGGCGGAGGGCTGGTGGGCTGGGCACTGGGCCACGTGATCGTGGCGGCGATCGGCCCGCTGATCACGACCAACGCCGGGGTCTCGGCGAGCCTGCTCTCATCGGCCCCGGCCGCGGAACTGCTGCTGGTGCCGTTCCTGATCGCCCTGGCGATCCTCGCAGCCCTGCTGCCGGCACTGGCCGCGTACCGCACCGACGTCGCGAAGTGGCTGGGCTAGGGATTAGACTGGGTCGCATGAAGACCCTCATCCGCTGGTCCGTGTTGGCTGCCGTCGTCGCAATCCTCGCCCTCCCGGCCGCGGCCCGGGCCTGCCCGTTCTGCTCGGCGGTGTCGCTGACCTTCGCCCAGGAGATCGCCCAGAGCCAGGCCGCCGTGATCGCGAAGCTCGTCGAGCCGCCGCCACCGGGATCACTCTCGCCGCAGGCCGACGGGCCACTCCCCAAGGGCAAGTTCGAGGTGGTGGAGGTGCTCAAGGGGGCCGACCTCGTTGCCGAGGCGGGCCTGAGCGGGGCAGATGCGAAGCCGATCGAGACAATCATGCTTGAGGAGAAACCGGTCGGCTCGCTGTTCCTCCTGATGGGCGTGGAGCCGCCCGACCTCGTCTGGTCGAGCCCCATCCGCGTGGGCGACCGGGCGGTGGCCTACGTCAGGCGGCTCGGCGACCTGCCCGAGAAGGGGCCCGACCGCCTCGCCTTCTTCCAGGAGCACCTCGAGGACGAAGACGACACGCTCGCCCGGGATGCCTACGACGAGTTCGCCGTCGCCCCCTACGCCGACGTCCGCGGACTGAAGGACCGGATGAACCCCGCGGAGCTGCTGGCCTGGATCGAAGATCCGAAGGTGCAGGCCAACCGCCGCCGACTCTATGCCACCATGCTCGGCGCGTGCGGCTCCATGGCCGATGCCGAGCGGATCGGCAGGCTGCTCTCGGGCGACGGCCTCTCTGCCGAACAGACCGAGGCCCGCAGCGGCCTCGACGCGCTGATCGCCTGCTACGTCGCCCTGAAGGGCCCGGAGGCGCTCGAGCTCGTCGATCGGCTGTTTCTCGACCGTAAGGACCGCGACGTGCCGTTCACCGAAACCTACTCCGCGGTGATGGCCCTGCGGTTTCTCGGCGAGGAATCCGACCTCGTGCCCCGCGACCGCGTGCTCGCCTCGCTGCGGCTCTTGCTTGAGGAGCCGAAACTCGCCGACCTCGTGATCGCCGATCTCGCCCGCTGGCAAGACTGGTCTGCAGTCGACCGCCTGGTGACGCTCTTCAAGGAGGCGCAGGCTGACAACATCTTCGTCCGTGAGCCGATCGTGAACTACCTCCGCGCCTGCCCGCTGCCGGAGGCGGCCGCCGCGATCACGGAGCTTGAGGCGATCGATCCTGAGGCCGTCCGCCGGGCCGCAACGCTCGCGGGCGTGGCGGGGCTGATCGCCGCCGCCCCACCAGCAGCGGATGACGATGACAACGCCGGCCCCCCGGGCTCCACGACGCTGGCAGACCCCACCGCTCTGGATGCGGCGCTCGCCACCGCCATCGCCCCCGTGCGGGGCGATGAAGACCCGACCGACATCACGGCGGCCGAGCCTCCCGCGACCGAGCAGACCGCCGTCCCCGCGGCCGGCGGCTCGATGGTCGCGTGGTGGAAGTGGCTGATCTGGGCGGGTGTGGTCATCGCCATTGGCATCGTCTCGCGGGCCGCGATGCGGACTGCGCCCACCGGGGAGCGCTGACCGGCCGACATGGGCACAGGGCTCTTTGATTCGCCGTCGCGATCTGCCTCACGGGCAGGCACCCCCCGGGACGAGGCCGAGCTGTACCGCGCCCTGTCGGGGGCGGCGATCGCCGCCGGCGCCGTGGCCCTCGTCTCGCCGCTGGTGTTTTTCGGCTGGTGGCTGGCCACCGTGCCCGTGATCGGCGTCGTGCTGGCGGTCATCGCGCTTCGCGACATCGCCCGGCGGCCGACGGAGCTGACCGGGAAGCCGCTGGCCTTGGCGGCTCTGGTGGTGGCAGCGACCTCGCTGGTGGCCGGGCTCACGTCGCTCGCCTCCGAGTATGCCGCCGAACTCCCCGAGGGCTTCGAGCGGCTGAGCTACGCGATGCTCCAACCGGCCGAAGGGGATCTGCCGACCACCGTGCCCGACTCGGCCCGGGCGCTGGAGGGCCGCGATGTGCTCCTCAAGGGCTACATCTATCCGGGCAAGCAGCAGCAGGGGCTGGTGCAGTTTCTCTTGGTCCGCGATCAGGGGGATTGCTGCTTCGGCGGTAATCCCAAGATCACCGATCGCGTGCTCGTGCAGCTGGCCGATCCCGCCGGCACTGAGTTTTCCCCCCGGCTCACGAAGGTCGCCGGCCGGTTTCGCGTGCAGCCTGCCGGCACGGCCGACCTCACCGGCGGCGTGCTCTACCACCTCGACGACGCCCGCGTGCGATGACATGAACGGCACTCCTCGCACCTCCATGCCGCGGTGGTCGCTCGGCGGGGCCGTGGTGCTGCTTGCCGGCTGCGGCACCTCGCCCACCGCCGATCACGCCGCGACCAAAGCCACGTCCGCCC
>QWQL01000174.1 GCA_003670825.1 Planctomycetota bacterium | reverse complement strand
TTCTCGGCGTCTCGCTGCTGGTATTCCTGCTGGCCAACGTGATCACCACCCGGCCCCAGCGGGACGACGTGGCGGGGGCCGCGGCCGCCGACCGGCTGGAGGCCCGAGAAGCCCGGGTCGACGCTGACCAGCTGGCCCGACTCGGGCCCGGATATCCGCTCCTGTTTCTGCTGCCGCAGATCTCGACCCAGCGAATCTTCTTCGCCCCGGACGCCACCGCCGAACCGTCAGAACCCAGCGACGCCAACCGCCGGGCGGTTCACGAGACGACGGCACGGATCATGGCGATCGCATCGCAGCTGGCGATCGTGATCGGCATGGTGGTGATCGGCTGGCGGCATTTCGAGAACCTCCGACTGGGCATCGCGGCGGCCGTGCTCTACCTGCTCCTTCCCTACACGGCCACGATGACCGGCCGCGTGGATCACGTCCTCCCGGGGGCGCTCGTGCTCTGGGCCGTGGCCTCCTACCGCCGGCCGTTCCTCGCGGGCGTGCTCATCGGCCTGACGATCGGCACGATCTACTACCCCGTGTTTCTCCTCCCCTTGTGGTGCAGTTTCTACTGGGAGCGGGGCGTGCGCCGCTTCGCCCTCGGTGTGGCGGCGGCGCTGGCGGCGCTGGTGGTGGCGCTCTGGTTCACGTCGCCCGACGCTACCGTGTTTCTCGGGCAACTCCGCCAGATGTTCGGCTGGATCTTCCCGAACGAGGTCTCGCTGGAGGGCTTCTGGGCGCTGCCATCTCAGGATGCCGTCTTCCGGCTGCCCGTGCTCGCCGCGTTCGTGGCGATGATGGCGACGCTCGCCATCTGGCCAGCGCCCAAGAACCTCGGCACGCTCATGAGCTGCACGGCCGCGGTGCTCCTCGGCAGCCAGTTCTGGAAGGCCCACAACGGTGGCCTGTTCATGGCCTGGTACCTGCCGGTGCTCTTGCTCGTGGTGTTCCGGCCCAACCTCGAAAACCGGGTGGCGATGCTGATGCTCACCCCCGAGTGGTTTTCCCGCCGCCGCGCCGCGTGAACTACGGGTCTCGATCGCAATCGACTTCCGTGGATCGCCGGCTCGGGGGCGGCAAAAGTCGCGTCGCCGGGGCGAGGATACGCCCAAGGCTCCGCGAGCGTTCGCCGACCCCCTTCGCCTACACGCCCTCGCGTATGGAAACGACGCTCCACTTGAAAGGGAAACGCTCTAGCCGCGCCGGGGATCGAAGCCGGGGGGCGGAGCCTGCCGCATCGCCAGCCAGGCCCGCCACGCCCGCGAGTCCCACTCGAGGTTGGTGCCCGTGAGCGCGACGAGGGCCTCGAGCACACGCTCGTTTCGGACCGTCACCTTCGACCGCTTCGGCCCGCCCCCCATCGACAGGCCCCCGCCAGTTGGGGTGAACGTGGCGCTGGTCGATCCTTCCGGCGTACCGCCACCGGTCACGACCACGTGCTGCGTCTCGAGCGCGTCGATGAGCGGGCCGACCACCGACGGCACGCCCAGCCGACCGAGGGCTTCGGCAGCGCGGTTCACCTGGGCGTTGTCGGCGCTGTGCAGGGCCGCCACGAGCGTGGGGAGAGCGACGTGCGGCCCGATCGTCGTCAGCCGCTCGACCGCCGCGATTCTCGTCTCCGGGTCGGCATGATCGAGCGCCGTGGCCACCAGCACGCCGAGCGCATCCGACGAACGGATCCGCGAGAGCGACTCGACATACCAGCCCCGAACCCGGAGGACCGGCTCCCTAGCGAGGGCCGCGGCGAGCGCCGGCACGGCGAACGGGTCGGCGATCTCGCGGATCTCCTCGGCGGCGGCGTCTTTCTCCGCGGGCTGGTCGAGCCGGCGCCGGAGCCGGTCGAGCTTCGCGATCCACTCCTTGCGGGCCAGGTTCGCCCGCTCGCCCCGCTCGATCAGGTCGATTTCCTGCGCCGTCCGCCAGCCTCCCTGATGGCGGACCAATCCCCGCGCCGCCATCAGCTCCTGCTGCGTGGCCTTGCCAGGCTCTTCGCCCAGAGGCTGGGCCGAGAGGACCGGCGCGACGCTGCTGGCGGCCAGGATGGCGTGCCAAAGAAAAACGACACGCCGGCCCGGAACCGAATGCCGGACCGGGCTGACGCAGCGGATCGGATGCCGGCGGATCATGCCACTGATCTCGGCAGGGAACGGGGCCCGGCTTGACCGACGATCACAATGGCCGGGCTGCGTCTTGAATCATACCGACGTACACCGAGGCCACACGGATGACCAGCATGGCGACCAGGGCTGCGACCAGGGCCCAGGCGACGAATCCAACCGCCCGCACGGCGGCAGCGGAGCCTCGAATGGCCGCTTCCTCGAGCCGGCCGGCCACTCGGTCGAGGGTTTCCGCCGTATTCCCGGTCATCTCACCGACCGCGATGGCCTCGAGGATCTCCCGCGGCAGCCTCCCCACCTCGCCGAGCGCCTCGGCCAGATCGTGGCCCTGCCGGAGTCTGCCCTCGAGGAGCGTCCGTTCGATGGAGAGCCCCGGAGCAGCCGCGGAGGCCAGGTCGACCAGTTCGCCGGGGCTCAGGCCCGCATGCGCAGCCAGCGACGCAGCCCGGCTCCACGCCGCCCCCTCGGCCGACCGCGCCGCCGACCCCAGCCAGGGAATCCGTTTCCCCACCGCTCGGGCCCAGCCATGATCCCGCCAGCTGCGTGCCACGATCGGCCACGCGACCGCCGTTCCGGCGACGACTGCCGCCACCGCCCCGAGAAACCTGACCAGCCCGTTAACGCCCGTCAGGCCCAGCCCCACCATGTCGAGTGGTTTGCCATCCAGTCCGCGAGCCGTTCCCGACACGACGATCAACACGCCGATCGCGGCAACCGCCACGGCGACCCGGACCGCGGGGCCCGCGACCGCGGCGCGGAGTTGACGGCGGGAGGCGACCGTTCGCGCCACGGTCTGCGAGGTCTCCCTGAGCGTCTCGGCAAGCCGCCCGGTGCGGTCACCAACGCGGACCATCCCGAGCACGACCGCGGGAAACACGCCGGCCGCCGAGGCCATCGCCGCGGCAAGATCGGTGCCGCTGCGGAGGTGCTCGGCGACCTGCCGCATGGCAGGCCGCCAGCGGGCCGGCAGCCGGCCCGCTTCCGAATCCCAGGCCCGCCGCAGGTCGATGCCGGCCGAGGCGGCAATGCCAAGCCTGTCGAGCAGGCCGACGAGCACCGCGTCGGGCATCCTTCGCCACCCCGGCATCAACGCACTCCGGGCCTTCTTTGGCCGCCGTTCCGCTTGGCCGCTCGACGTTCTAACACACCCCCGCGGCATCTGGTACAACGCCGTCGCTACGCCCTCCTTTGCAGCCGCCATGACCACCCGAGCCCACTGGCCCGTCGTCGCAATCGTGGGCGTGGGCATGATCGGTGGGTCGATCGGCAAGGCGCTCAGGGCACGAAGACTTGCGGGCCGAATCATCGGCGTGGGCCGATCAGAGGCCTCGCTCGCTGCCGCGAAGCAGGCGGGCTGCATCACTGAGGCGGCGGTCGATGTCGCCGCGGTGGCCGATGCCGATCTCGTGGTGATCGCGGCCGGAGTGGCAACGATCCCGACCCTGCTCGACGCCGTCGATGCGGTCATCCGCCCCGGTACCCTCGTCACCGACGCGGGGAGCACGAAGGTTTCGATCGTGGCCGGCTGGGAGCGGCGCCGGCGGAGTCGCCGCGGCCGGTTCGTCGGCAGCCACCCGATCGCAGGCAGCCACCGACGGGGTCCGGCCGCAGCCGATGGCGAACTCTTCGTGGGCCGCGTGACGGTGGTCACACCCGCGACGGCGACACCCCACCGCGATGCCGACGAGGTTGGCGAACTCTGGTCGGCGCTGGGCTCGACGGTGTTCATGATGCCGCCGCGGGAGCACGACCGAATCCTCTCGGCCACGAGCCACGCGCCCCACCTGATCGCGGCGGCGGTCGCCGCCGCCACGCCGCCGGCTACCCGCACCTTCACCGCCGGCGGCTGGCGCGACACCACCCGGATCGCCACCGGCGACCCGGAGCTCTGGGCCGACATCCTGCTCGACAACGCCGGCAACGTGGGCACCGCGATGCGGCGGTTCGCCGTGGAAGTCGAGAAACTCCTGACGGTGATCGAGGCCGGCGACCGCCGGCGGCTCGTCGCCCTTCTCTCCCGCGCCAAGGATCATCGCGATGCTGTGGGAAGTTGACGTCTGGCCGGCCGACAGGGCGACCGACCACGCGGCCCGCGAGGTCGTCGCCGGTGCAACCGAGCTGGGCATCGTCGGCTGCGACCGGGCCCGCACCGCCGCGGGCTGGCTGATCGAGGGGGAGTTGTCCCGCGACGACGTGGAGCGGCTGGCGGCCTGCCTCCTGGCCGATCCAGTCACCGAGTCATTCGTGGTCGATGAGGCGACGGCGCCGCGGCTCGTGCAGCCGGCCGACGGCCTGCCCACCGTGGTCCACGTGCTGCCGCGAACGGGCGTTACCGACCCCGCCGGCCTCACCGCTCAGCAGGCCGCCGCGGCCCTGGGCTATCGCGTGAGCGTCCGGAGCATGAAGAAGTATTGGCTGCCTGCGATCGGAGCGGCTGACGTCGAGCGGCTGGCCAACCGACACCTGGCCAACGACGCGATCCAGGACGTGGTCGTGGGGCCGCTGACGATCGCGTCGCTCGCCGGTGGCCGCACCTGGACCTTCACGCAAGAGACGATTCGGCTGACCGGACTCGACGACGACGCTCTCGAGCAGCTGAGCCGCACGCGGTGCTTGGCGCTGACGGTCCGCGAGTTGCACGGCGTCCGCGACCACTTCGCCGCGGCGGGCCGCGACCCCTTCGAGATCGAACTGGAGACGATCGCCCAGACCTGGAGCGAGCACTGCTGCCACAAGACGCTCTCCAGCGCCGTTGACCACTCGGGGCCGGCCGGCGAGTCGCGCTACGACAACCTGCTGAAGGAAACGGTGTTCGCCGCCACGCGAACGATCCGGGAGAAGCTCGGTCCCCGCGACTGGTGCGTGAGCGTGTTTCGTGACAACTCTGGCGTGGTGCGGTTCGACGGCGACCACGACATCTGCGTGAAGGTGGAGACGCACAACCATCCCTCGGCCATCGAGCCCTACGGCGGCGCCGCCACGGGGCTCGGCGGCGTGATCCGCGATGTGCTCGGCACGGGCCTGGGCGCCAAGCCGATCGCAAACCTCGACGTGTTCTGCGTGGCGCCCACCGACACGCCGGCCGCCGAAATCCCGCCGGGCGTGATCCACCCCCGGCGGCTGCTCGCCGGCGTGGCTGCGGGCGTTCGCGATTACGGCAACCGGATGGGCATCCCCACGATCGCCGGCGCCGTCGCCTTCGACCCCGGTTACATCGGCAATCCGCTCGTGTTCTGCGGCACCGTCGGCATCATGCCGCGCGGCAGCGCGGAGGGCGCGGTCCAGCCGGGCGACCTCGTGGTGGTCGCCGGCGGCCGCACCGGCCGCGACGGCATCCACGGGGCCACGTTCTCGAGCATCGAGCTCTCGAGCGCGAGCGAAACCGAGAGTGGCGGGGCGGTGCAGATCGGCCATGCGATCAACGAGAAGATGCTCACCGACTTCGTGCTCGAGGCCTCGCGCCAGCGGCTCTTCCACGCGATCACCGACTGCGGCGCCGGCGGCCTGTCGAGCGCGGTCGGCGAGATGGGGGCGACGCTCGGGGCCGACGTCGATCTCGACCGGGTGCCGCTGAAGTACGAGGGCCTCTCGGCGACGGAGGTCTGGATCTCAGAGGCACAGGAACGGATGGTGCTGGCCGTCGGCCCCGCCGACTGGCCGGCGATCGCGCGGATCGCCGCCGACGAGGGGGTGGAGGCGACCGCCATCGGCAGCTTCACCGGCACCGGCCGGATCGTGCTGAAGTGGCAGGGCCGGACGGCCGGCGACCTCGACTGCCACTTCCTCCACGAGGGGCGGCCGAAGCAGCGGCTGACGTCACGGCACCGCGCCCCGGCGGCCGTGCCGGTGACCTGGCACGGCGCGGGCTCGCTCGGCGAGTGCCTCGTGCGCATGCTCGCGCTGCCCGACGTGGCGAGCAAGGAGTGGATCATCCGTCAGTACGACCACGAGGTGCAGGGCTGCTCGGTCATCAAGCCGCTCCTCGGGCCGGGAGAGGGCCCCGCCGATGGCACCGTGATCCGCGGCGTGCTCGGCCGCAACCGCGGCATCGTGCTTGGCGTGGGCCTGAGGCACCGGCTCGGCTGGCTCGATCCCTACCAGATGGCGGCCGGAGCCATTGTCGAGGCGATCACCAACGCCGTGGCGGCGGGGGCCGATCCCGACCGTATCGCGCTGCTCGATAACTTCTGCTGGGGCGACACGCGGCGGGAGGAGTCGCTCGGCACGCTCGTCGAGGCCTGCCGGGCCTGCCACGACATGGCGATTGCCTTCTCGGCCCCGTTTGTGAGCGGCAAGGACAGCCTCAACAATTGTTTCACGTTCACCGATACCACCGGCAGCGTGAGGGAGATCTCGATTCCACCCACCCTGCTGGCCACGGCGCTGGGGCAGGTCGAGGATGTGCGGGCCACGTGTACGCCCGACCTCAAGGCTCTGGGCAACCGCCTGGCGGTGGTCGGCGTGACCCGAGCTGAAGTTGCGGGCACGCAGTTGGCATTGGCCGGCCGCGTGAGCGGCGGGGCCGTGCCGACGGTTGATGCGGCTGCCTGCCTCGCGGTCTGCCGCGGGATCGCGGCAGCCCTGCGGGCCGGGCTGGTCCAGGCCTGCCACGACGTCTCGGATGGCGGGCTGCTCACGGCCGTCGCCGAGATGGCGATCGGCGGAGCAACCGGCGCCGCGGTGGTGCTGGCCGACGTGCCCTGCGACGAGGTTGGGGCCGGCCCCGACCTCGCGGTGGCGTTCGGCGAGACCCCGGGGCGGTTCGTCTGCGAGGTCCGGCCGGCGGATGCCGAGGCGTTTGCCCAGCAGATGGCGGGAGTGGCCTGGGGGTGGATCGGCGAGGTGACGGCAGAGCCCGCGATCGCCATCCAGGCCACGGACGGCGCGGTGGAGCGGATCCCTGTGGAACGTCTCGCCCGCAGCTGGCGGGGGGAGGCCAACTGAGATGCTGTCGCCACGCGCCCTGATCCTGCGTGCTCCGGGCACCAACTGCGACCACGAGACGGCGCATGCCTTCGAGCGGGCCGGCGGCATCGCCCGTCGCGTCCACGTGCGGGCGCTCGCGGAACGGCCGGCGATCGCCGACGACTGCCAGATCCTCTGCATTCCCGGCGGCTTCTCCTATGGCGACGACATCGCCAGCGGCCGCATCTTCGCGCTGGAGCTCAAGACCAGGCTCGCCGATGCGCTCGTGAAGTTCCGCGATCGCGGCGGGCTCGTGCTCGGGATCTGCAACGGTTTTCAGGTGCTCCTGCAGACCGGCCTGCTGCTTGCCGATCCTGCCAGCGGGCGGCAGGAGGCATCGCTGGCCCACAACACATCGGGCCGCTTCATCAACCGCTGGGTGCGGCTGGCATGCGGGCCGGGGCCCTGCGTCTTCCTCCGCGGACTGGGCGACCTCGAGCTTCCCGTCGCCCACGGCGAGGGCCGCTTCGAGCTCCGCGATCCAGCGCGGCTCGGCCCGCTTTGCGCCGCCGGTCAGCTGCCACTCACCTACGCCTGCGACGACGCGGGCCGGCCCACGAATCCCAACGGCGCGGTGGGTGACGTGGCGGGCGCCTGCGATCCGTCGGGCCGCGTGTTCGGGCTGATGCCGCATCCCGAACGCTTCATCGACGCCACGCAGCATCCCTCCTGGCACGGCCGGCTCGACCCATCCGCCTCCGGCGCCGGGCTCACGATCTTCACCAACGCCGTGAAGGCGATGGCGTAACGGCTACAGGTTTGGCACCCTGACCAGTCCTGGGAAGCTGGATCGCATCCAGTTTATGTGCAGCGTCGTCTCCCGAAGCGAGGGCGGGTAGGCGAAGGGGGTCGGCGAACGCTCGCGGAGCCTGGGGCGTATCCTCGCCCAGCGACGCGACTTTTGCCGCCCCCGAGCCGGTGAACCATGGAAGTCGAATGCGCTCTGGTGGTCGCCTGGGGAAGCCGGGGAAGGGCGACGACGAGCGTTGAGGATGTCGCCCGTCGGGGGAATGACCTGCCGGCCCGGCCCTGGGCGAAATCCTCCCGCGGAGGAGGCTTCGCCCTGCCCCGACGGCGCGGGTTCGAAGGCGTCATTGACCCCGCGCGTGGGTTTCTCTACCTACCCACCTTCCCATCACCCCGCGCCACCGCCGACCGGCGGTCACCACCCATGCGGCCCCCCACGGCGACCGCCCGCTGGCTGCTGCCGATCATTGCCTGCGGTATCGCAACGGCGGGCTGCCGGCTCGTCGGCTCCGGCATGCTGGCCACCGATGCAGCGACGGCGAACCGGGCCGCGACGCCGGCGGGTTCAAAGCCCGCTCCCCGCACGATCCATCTCGAGGTGCTCTTCATCCGCTGCGCTGACGACGACCCGAAGTTCCGCG
The DNA here is from genome assembly GCA_003670825.1 of Planctomycetota bacterium. Lineage (GTDB taxonomy): Bacteria > Planctomycetota > Planctomycetia > Pirellulales > UBA1268 > QWPN01. The sequence continues at coordinate 10,679 of QWQL01000174.1, read as the reverse complement.
ACCAGCTCTGGAACCACGTCGATGAGCAGGCTCTCGGAGACTCCCTGCGTCGCTCGCTCAATGCCAACGGGATGCGCGTCGGAATCGTGACGGGCGACCTCCCTCCCGAAGTGGCCGACCGGCTCGCGGCGGCGTCTGCGGATGAAGCGGTTGGCGAGATCGCGGGCGTCGATCCGGCCTTGGCCCGCCGCCTGTTGCAGGTGTTACCAGGACGGCGCAGCGAACTGGTCACCGCGACGCGGCTGACCAACCTGGTGCTGCTCGAACAGGCCGATGGAGAGGTCCGCGGCGGCACCTACGCCGAGGCCACGCCGCAGTTCGCGATCGAAGCCCGACCGGCAGCCGACGGTCGCATCACGCTGGAGGCCGTGCCCGAGATCAAGCATGGGCCGGTCGAGAAGTCATGGGTTGGAGAGGATGGGATGTTTCGCCTTGAGACCGGCCAGCGCCGCCATCGAATGGAACACCTCGGCGTCGATGTCACGCTGCCGCCCGGAGGGATGCTGCTGATCGGGTGCGCTGGCCAGCCGAGCACGACCGTCGGTGACGGGCTGCTGCGAGATCACGGCGGCGGGGGCGATCGGGGCACGATGCGGCTGCTCGTGATCCGCCCGCTCGCCCGCAGTGTCGACCCAGTCTTCGCGTCTGCCACAGCCGGTGGCGATCCGTCCGTCGAGTGAAGGTGCGCCGTCTGGGGGTCCGCGGCATGCTGGTGGACACGGGACGGCCCGCGATCGACAGGTGTCCGGAGCCTCGCGCGGCTGCCGATCTTATGAGGGAAGAGTGTTCCTTCTGAGGATCAGGTACGCATGTCAGCCGCGACCCCCAGTCCCACGGCCACCCGCCACCGACCGAAGTCTTTGACCGTGTTCGCTGCAGCGTTCATCGCGGGCGCGGCAGCGGCCGTCGGCGTGAACCGCGTGCTCGACGTGCACCTGGCACAGCGGCGGCCGCAGGTGGAGTGCGAACCAATCTTCGTGGCGCTCCGGCCGCTGCCCCAGGGGGCGTCCGTCACCGTGTGGGATGTCGCGCTCAAGGATTGGCCCAAGGCCATGCTGCCGTCGTCGGCCCTGCGGGCGGGCGACTCGTTCGACGGCTTCGTGCTGCGGCATGCGGTGCGGGAAGGGCAGCCACTGCTCGCCGTGCAGCTCATTCGCTCTGGACAGACACCGCAGGCGAGCGTGGCGGGCGAGTCGTTCATCGCGCCGGCTCCCGCGGCCGCGGCCGCCGCACCGAACTCAACGTCGACGCAGGCGGATCCGTGGATGCCCGCGGAGTCGCTGGCCCCGCCGGCGACAACGCCCGTCGCCCGGACGAAGTCGGTCGTCGCGCCGCCGTCTCCCGCCATCGAGCCACCCGCGCAGGCAGCCACCTCGACCCCCACGCCAATCGCGTCAAAACCGACGACCCCACAGCCGATGACCCCACAGCCGATGACCCCGGAGCCAACACCCACGGCAGTGGCGGCAGCCGAGCCTGCCGCGAGCACGCCTGCAGCCGAGCCCGCCGCCGAGCCTGCCAGAGCGGCTGCTCCGCCCGCCACTGCGATCGCGGCCACGTCCGAACCCACGCCCGCCGAGCCGACGGCGGTTGCGGCAGCCCGTCAACCGATTCCACCGTCGCCGACCGACATCGATGCACCCACCCCGCGACGCCCCTCGATCGCCCGTGTCGATTCGAGCGACGATGGTATGGAGGAGGCGGTCGCCACTGACGTGCAGTCGATGCCCTCGGTGATGACGTCCGCCAGCCAGTCCGCCAGCCAGTCGGGCGGCCGGTCGTCCGCCGCAGGCGATGCCGCGCGCTACCTCGTCGTGCCCGAGCGCATCGCCCTGCAGGCGGACACATCGTTCACCACGCCCCGGCCGGAGCCTCCGGGACCTCCCGCCGTGAAGGCTGCGACGCGACAACCGTCGCGGACTCCTGCTCCGCCGGCCGGACAGCCGCCTGCACGTCGTGGGCAGCAGCCGCCACGGGGACAGCAGGCGAGCGGTCAACCGGCCCGTGGTCAGCAGCAACCGCAGTCTCAACAGCCCGCGACCGCGGAGGAGCAACGGACCTGGAGCGGGATGTTCCCCAACGTGGCCGCCGGAATCGAGGCGATGGGAGGTTCCTGGCAGCGATCACGCTCAGGCTCGACCCAGCCCGCCACTGAGAATCAGCCGACGCGTCGCTGAGCACCGGCATGCCCGGCACGCCCCCGGGAGCCGAACGCCCCTCGTCTCCCCGGGGTGCGGGTTGTCCTCGCTGCACCACCGCCACGATTCGCCCGACTGTGCGTCAGCGAATCACGGCTCCGTTTCGACCAGGGCTGCGGTGTCTTACGGGGCATCGACGACGCGGTAATCGCCCCCTGACTCGGCGGCAAGCCGGGCGAGCCGTGGCGACCGTCGATCCTCGCCACTGCCGAACTGAGCGACGAGGCACCGCGTGCGGCCGAGTGATCGGGTGAGCTGCCGCAGTTCGTCCTCCGTCAGGTCGTCTCGTTCGTCGGCATCGGTGAGCAGGAAGATCGCGTCGGGGGAAAGCTTCAGCGCCGCGGCGAGTGCCCCGAAATGCCGCGTGCTCCCTTCGGCATTGATTGCCTCAACGAAGCGGCGGACCGCCTGCTTATTGTCGTCATCGGCGAAGATCGGCCGACCCCGGTGCCCCGACGGGGCGAACACCGTGAGCCGCTCGTTGTAGAAAATGACGTGGAACTGCCGGGAGTCGCCCAAGGCCTCGATGCTCTCGAGGAGTTCCCGCTTGGCCTCCGCAAGGGGCCGCCCCTCGGGATCCCCCATGCTCGCCGAATGGTCGAACACGTAGACGAACCGGTTGCCGATCGCCTCCAGCCCGAAGATACCGGCGCGGGTCTCGCCCGGGGATCGCGGTGGCTCGGCGACGGCGACGGCGAGGAACGATGCCGCCCAGACGCATCCGCAGGCGGCCACTCCGACGATCACGCTGCCCGGCAGGGCCGCCATCATGGCTCGATCACGATCGTGCCCCGGCCGTCATGAGCATCGCGACACCGGCCAGCGCGGTCGCAGTGCCGACGCCGGCGAGCACCCAAAGCAGGGTCACCACGCCCGACGTGGTCCTGGCGAACTGCTCGAGTCGGTGCTCATCCTGAGTCGCCGGCCGGCGCACGCCGGTGCTGGCGAGTGACTGCCATGCCGCCTGGATATCGGTGAGCGGGGCTCTCGCCACCGCATCACGGATGAGCGGCAGCTCGGGCGGCTGTGGAAAGAACAGCGACCCGACGCGAACCAGGCTCACCGCAAGGGTCGCCGAGACGACCGCACCGGCGATCCCGGCAAGAAGCAGCCCGCGGCCCGCGTCCCAGCGAGCTGCCCGCGGGAGCGTCGCCGGGCGTTCACGCTCGCATGCCGTCAGGTCCCGAAACCGTGGCACATCCACACCAAGGCCACATGCCGGACACGCGAGCCGTTCGCCGGCCTGCCCCGCGGTAGCGCGAATGCGTTCGGAGCACTCGCATGGCACCAGATAGATCCGTTCGGCTCTCGGCATACGATCCCGCTGACGATCCACAGGGTTTCGAAAGGGTTCTGGACCGCGCTCGAAGAACGGGTGCTCATCCGCGACCGCGGCGTCCGCAGAGATTCTCCGGTCGGATCCTTTTACCATTTGGGTCCGCAATTCGATCGGAAAACCAAGTTTCCGCAGAAAAAAAACTGGCTTCCGGGACCGGGCAACGCCATAATGTTTCGTCCGCCGGAAACCATCGATTGACGCCGACGGTTCTCCGCATCTCCTACCCCTCTTCCCTAAACTTCCGCCCGCGTTGCCCTGAACTTCCCCCGTCTTCACTAAACTTCCCCCGTCTTCACTAGATTTCCCCCGTCTTCACTAGAGTATGGTCGCCCCCGGGGCGGCGACCCGCATTCGGAGGGGTTGTCGTCGTGATTGAGAAACCGTTTGCACGTCCCGTCTGCTGGTCCTTGCCGCTTCGCGGCCGTGGCTCGTGGCACTGGACTTGCCTGCCCCTTGAATCACACTCACGTCTCTCCGAATGATGCCTTGGTGCCAGTGGCACCCCGCGGGCCGGAGGTTACCGGCCATGGATTCGATCAAACGATTCGCGAAGGAGCTCCGCTTTGTACGACTCGCTGCTGGATGAACTCGAGGACGACGTCGTTTCCAATCCCCAAGAGGTTGAGGAACTGACCGAGAAGGTCGTCGACGCCGAAGAGGCTGACGCCGAACTTCTGGTCGACGACGGCGACGTCGCCGGGATTTCAGAGACCGACATTGAAGCCGAAGTGGAGGCGGAAGTCGATGCCTCTGGCGATGGCGAAGAGTCGTTGATCGAGCAGGTCGAGAACTGGTCCGACGACCCGGTGCGGATGTACCTGACGCAGATGGGCGAGATCCCGCTGCTCACCCGCGCCCAGGAGATCTTCCTCGCCCGGCAGATCGAGACCACGCGGGCCAAGTTCCGCGCGAAGTTGATGGAGTGCGAGTACGTCTGCCAGCAGTCGTACCGGGTGCTCGTCCGCGTGCACAAGGGCGAACTGCCCTTCGACCGCACCGTGCAGGTCTCGGTCACCGACCGGTTGGAAAAGGAGCAGATCCTCGGCCGGCTGCCGCACAACCTGCGGACGCTCGAGGTGCTCATCAAGCAGAATAAGGCCGACTACCGCATCGCGCTGTCGAAGAAGCACCGGATGGCAGAGCGGCGGCAGGCCTGGGCCCGCCTCGGAAAGCGACGGACCCGCTGCGTGCGGCTCATCGAGGAACTCGGCCTGCGGACGCAGCGAATCGAGGCGATGATCCCGACGCTCGAGCGGTTCGTCATTCGCCTCAAAGAGCTCAAGTCCAAGATCGACTCTCACAAGAAGTCGAAGCAGCCGCCGTCGGGCCGCCAGAAGCTGGTCGAAGAGTACCGCCAGATCCTCAAGAGCTGCCAGGAAACGCCGCGGAGCCTGAAGCGACGGGTTGACGAGATTCGGGGAATCTTCGCCAAGTACCAGCAGGCGAAGCGGGGACTCTCGGAGGGCAATCTCCGGCTCGTGGTTTCGATCGCGAAGAAGTACCGCAATCGCGGCCTCTCCTTCCTCGATCTGATCCAGGAGGGCAATGCGGGGCTGATGCGGGCGGTCGATAAGTTCGAATACCGCCGCGGCTTCAAGTTCTGCACCTACGCAACGTGGTGGATCCGACAGGCCATCACCCGGGCGGTGGCCGACCAGAGCCGCACGATCCGCATCCCGGTGCACATGGTGGAGACGATGAGCCGCGTGCGGAATGTGGCCCGCCAACTCCTCCAGGAATATGGCCGTGAGCCGACGATCGAGGAGATCGCCGCCCGGGCCGGTACGCCGGTGGACGAGACGCGTCGGGTGACGGCGATGAGTCGCTATCCGATCAGCCTCGACCGCCCGGTGGGCAACAGCGAGGACAGCCACTTCGGTGACCTGCTCCCCGACACCGGCGCTGAAAACCCAGCTGTCGGTGCCGCCCAAGAAATGCTCCGCAACCGGATCGCCAAGGTGCTGAAGAGTCTCTCCTACCGTGAGCGGGAGATCATCAAGCTCCGCTACGGCCTGGGCGACGGCTACAGCTACACGCTCGAGGAAGTGGGCCACATCTTCAAGGTGACCCGCGAGCGGATCCGGCAGATCGAGGCGAAGGCCGTCCGCAAGCTGCAGGCTCCCGCCCGCAGCGAGGAGCTCAGCGGCTTTATTGACTGAAATCACGCGAACCATCGGCATCCTGCCGATGTTCGCTGAGTACACGCCCGCCGGGGCATCCATGCCCCCGGCGGGCTGTTTCATTGGCCCGGACGGCAGGCGGAGCCGCAGCCGAGAATGGCAATCTCGCCACTGCCATCCTGCCCCCAGCGCGACGCGGCAGGCGGTCGGGAACGCGCGCATGAGTCGGTGAGATTTGTGCCTCGCTGCGGCCGCACGCTTCCGATCGGGAAGAAAACTCACAAATCCCGCCGGCGAAGAGCACGTTCCCGAACGCCTGCCCCTACCGTTTGAGCCCGCAGCCAGTAAAACCCTCGTCCAGCGTGGTGCTATGATCCGCCGCGACAGCCCATCGCATTCCAGGAGCCCCCTCATGCGCCGCCTCGTCCTCGCCCTCGTCGCCTGCTCCGCCCTGCCCTGCCTCGCCGCCGAGCCCGCGGCATTTCCCCGCACCACGATTGATCTCGGCTGCGTGGTCAGCGACCTCGACGCCTCGGTCCGCTTTTACACCGAAGGCATCGGCTTTCGCTCACTGCCGGGCTTTTCGGTCGAGGCCCCGCTCGCCGCCGACGCCGGCCTCACCGACACCAAGCGGCTCGACGTCACCGTGCTCGTGCTCGGCGAAGGCGAGCAGGCCACCAGGCTCAAGCTCATGCAGGTCGCGGGCACCGCGCCGCGGAGGGGCGACAACGAGTTCATCCACTCGCACACCGGCTTCCGCTACCTCACGATCGTGGTGGCCGACACCGACGCCGCCCTGGCCCGGCTGGCGAAACTCGGCGTCAAGCCGCTCGCGAAGTCACCCGTGGCCCTGCCCGACCAGCTCGGTAAGGACCTGTTCCTGACGTGTGTCCGCGACCCCGACGGGAACCTCATTGAGCTGCTTGGCCCACGGGCCACACCGTAACCGCCGGGCCGTGTGGTCCGCCCGTCGGGCGGGCTCTGGAGCCACAGGTGTTTGCCTGTCGGCCCGCATCGTGTGGTGGGTATCCAGACCGGAATGCCGGGACCTACGCACGAGACGGCGCAGCCCGCGGGATCTTGCCCATCTGCTCGAGCCAGCCGATCACCTCGTCGGCCAGTTCGTCGGGCCGCGTGGCGGCCGAGTCGACGACGAGTTCCGGAGAGAGGGGCTCCTCGTAGGGATCGTCGATGCCGGTGAACCCCTTGATCTCGCCGGCCCGGGCCTTCTTGTAGAGCCCCTTCGGATCGCGGCCCTCGCAGACGTCGAGCGGAGCCTTGACGTGAATCTCCACGAAATCTCCTGGGGCGAGCAGCCGGCGGACCGCATCACGGTCGCGGCAGTAGGGGCTGATGAACGCCGTCAGCGCGATGATGCCGGCCTGCGCGAAGAGATCGGCCACGGAGCCGATCCGCCGGATGTTCTCTTCGCGGTCGGCCGGGCCAAAACCGAGGCCAAACCGTTCCGCGAACTCCCGGCCGTGCCGCTCTTCCAAGAGCGCGGGCGAGGCGGAGAGGCCGTGGCGGACATTGTCTCCGTCAAGCACAAAGGTGCGGCATCCCCGCTCGTGAAGCTTGCGGTCCACGCAGTTGGCCAGCGTGCTCTTGCCACAGCCTGAGAGGCCGGTGAACCACAGCACGCAGCCCTTGTGACCGGCCGCCCGCTCCCGGTCGTCGCGGCTCACGGCATGGTCATGCCACCGGACGTCCACCAGCTCACCTCCCTGCCGGTCACCCGCCATGTCGCGTCTCCTTCCATTCCGCCGCGGCCGCGGCATCACCACGCATCGAGCCGCACGTCGCAGTCGACTCGTTCAGGCTCACCATCCGCCGTACCGTCGCGACGGGCAACGGCGAGCGTGACGACCTCGCCGGGCGCCCGTTCCCCGAGCCGGGTCGTCAGATCGTCAAAGCTCGTCACCCCGACGCCGTCGATCGAAAGCACCACGTCGCCGCTCCGAATCCCGGCCTGATCGGCCGCGGAGCCGGGCTCTACGGTCCGCACCTCGCACGGCCCGCCAAACGCCAGCGAGCTGACGCCGAGTTTGCCCCCCTTGCGGACGTCGATCCGCGCCTCGGGCAGATGGTCCGCCAGCATCCGCGCGGCCTCCGCTCCAAGCCCCGTGCCGAAGAGATCGATCCGCTGCACGCCCTGCAGACTGGCCAGTACCGCGAGGGAGTGATCGTCGATGGCAACACCATGAACACTCACCGCCGAGAGTCCCCGTAGCCGCGACAACTGCCGCAGGTCGTCCGGACCGCCCCGCCAGGATGCATTGAACTCGATCTCGACTGCGCCCCCCTGGATCGGCGACCGCTCCCGGAACACCGCGCCGAGCGACTCGAGCCGATCGCGGGCAGCCGTCGCCGCCGCGAGGGCGTGAAACTCCGCTGCGGCCTCGGCCAGCGCCGCCGCCGGAGTGCCCGCGTCGGCGGCGGCGAGCCGGGCCAAACACTTCCACGCCGCGTCGGAGGTCGCCTGATCCTCGGCATCGAGCAGTTCGCGGATCACCTCCACACCCCGCGTGGCGACCTCGAGATCGCCCGTGCGAATGGCGCGCTCCAGCGGCGCGAGGGCCGGTGCCCCAAGGTGCACCAGCGCCCGGGCCGCCGCCTCCCGCCGGGCGAACTGGTCGGCCCCGAGCTGCGCGATGCACTCGTCTACGCCGGCGGAGGGCTCCCCCCGGGCGGGAGCCATCACCGCCGCACCTGCCGTGACGGACACGAGGCATGCCGCTGCGAGCGAGCGGATCGGGCGAGCGAGGGCGCGGCCTGTCATGAAACCTCCGGATCGTGACGAATATACCAGCCGCCGTCCCGCGTCCGCCGCGGGGGTAGAATAGGTTCTCTCCATGACACTCCCGATCACCCCACCGCCGGGCCCCATCCCTCCGCTCCCGACGTCGCGCGCCGACATGCAGGCCCGCGGCTGGGATTCGGTCGACGTCGTGCTCGTCAGCGGCGATGCCTACGTCGATCACCCGAGTTTTGCCAACGGCCTGATCGCAAGACTTTTGGAGGCGGCGGGCTTCCGCGTGGCCGTGCTTGCCCAGCCCGACTGGAGCTGCTGCGACGCCTGGCGGGAGTTCGGCCGGCCGCGGCTGTTCTTCGGGATCTCGGCGGGCAACATGGATTCGATGATCAACCACTACACGGCGAATCGAAAGGTCCGTAACGACGACGCCTATTCGCCGGGGGGCGAGATCGGCCGGCGGCCCGACCGGTCCACGCTCGCCTACTGCCAGCGGTCGCGGGAGGCGTATCCCGGAGTGCCGGTCATCGCCGGCGGCGTGGAGGCGAGTCTCCGCCGCATCGCCCACTACGACTACTGGAGCGACACGGTCCGCCGTTCGATCCTGCTCGATGCCAAGGCCGACCTGGTCGTCTTCGGGATGGGGGAGCGGACGGTGCTCTCGATCGCGCGGGCGCTCGACGCCGGCACGACGGTGAAGGAGTTGCGTGGCCTCCGCGGTGTCGCCTACCGCCTCGGGGCCAGCGAGCCGCCGCCGTCGGGAGACGACACGCTTGAACTCCCCACCTACGAGGCCGTCTCGACCGATCCGCTCGCCTTCTGCGAGATGACGCGGATCTCACACCTCGAGACCAATCCCCACAACGCGCGGCGGCTGGTGCAGCGACACGGCCGCGAGGCAGTCGTCGTCAATCCGCCGGCCCTGCCCCTCGAGCAGGACGAGATGGATCAGGTGTATGGCCTGCACTTCACCCGACGGCCGCATCCCTCCTACGGCAACGCTCGGATTCCCGCGTTTGAGGTGGTAGAAAACAGCGTGCAGATCATGCGAGGCTGCTTCGGCGGCTGCACCTTCTGCTCGATCACGGCCCATGAAGGACGGATCATCCAGAGCCGCTCGCAGGACTCGATCATCACCGAGATCAAGCTGCTTGCCGCCCAGCCGGGCTTCAAGGGCACGGTGTCGGACATCGGCGGGCCGACGGCCAACATGTATCAGATGCGATGCACCCGGCCGGACGTCGAGGCCAAGTGCCGCCGGCTCTCGTGCGTGCATCCGACGATCTGCAAACTGCTTGGCACCGACCACGGCCCCCTCAAGGAACTGATGCGGGAGGCACGGAGCGTGGAGGGTGTGAAGCGGGTGCTCGTCGCCAGTGGCGTGCGGATGGATCTCGCCCGCCGCGACCCCGAATACCTTCAGGAACTCGCCGAGCACCACGTCGGCGGCCATCTGAAGGTGGCGCCGGAGCACACCGACCCCGAAGTGCTGCGGCTGATGAAAAAGCCCTCGGCTGACGACTACGTCGCGTTCGACCGGGAGTTCAAGGCTGCGAGTCGCCGCGTTGGCAAGAAGCAGTACACGGTGCCGTATTTTATCGCCAGCCACCCCGGCAGCGGACTGGAGCAGATGATTGACCTCGCCGTGTTTCTCAAGCGGAACGGCTACAAGCCCGACCAGGTGCAGGACTTTATTCCCAGCCCCTTCGACATCGCCGCCTGCATGTACCACACGGGCCTCGACCCAATGACGAAGGAGCCGGTGACGGTCACCAAGGGGCTCCGCGACCGGCGGATGCAACGGGCGCTGCTCCAGTTCTTCAAGCCCGAGAACTACTTCGAGGTCCGACGGGCCCTCGAACAGGCCGGACGCCACGACCTGATCGGCTCGGGCTGCGACTCCCTGATCCCCGCCCGGCCCCCCAAGGAGGCGCTCGATCAAAAGCGGAGCGAGGCCACGCGGGCGTTCACCGAGCGGACCTCTGGCGACCACATCAGAGGCGGCCCCGCCACTTCAGGCGAGGGACCAAGCGGCCCCGCCCCGGGCTCCCGGAAGCAGGGCCGGCAGCGGAAGAGCGTCGGCTACCGGCCCAAGAGGCCAGGGCAGACCGACCAATGACGTCCTGCCTCACTGGCTTCCCTGACCGAGAAGCCAGCGCTGGAGGACGTCGAGGCGCCGGAGGACGTCGAGGCGCTGAAGGACGTCGAGGCGCTGAAGGACGTCGAGGCGCCGGGGGCTATCCTTGCTTTCTGCAGCCGCGGCTTGGCCC
>QWQL01000075.1 GCA_003670825.1 Planctomycetota bacterium | reverse complement strand
CTGGTACTGGCTGCTCGCGGCTCTCGGCGGGCTGGCCGCCTGCCTGCGGTGGCCCCGGCCCACCGCGGTCGCCTGCCTCGCGGTCGCCGCCGTGATCAACGCCCGCGACCTGATGCCCGCCTGGCTGCCGCCGGCCGCAGCCCACGCCCCGGCCGCTGCCGCTGAAGCCGACCAGCGGGTGTTTGTGATCTCGATGAACGTGCATCGCGTCAACGACGATCCCACCGCCGCGGTCGCCTACCTCCGCGACCGCCGGCCCGACATCGTCGCCGTGCTGGAGGTCGACGACGACTGGGCCGCAGCACTCGAGGGACTCGCGGAGCAGTTTCCCCACCGGCTCATCCGGCCCCGTCCCGACAACTTCGGCATCGCAGTGCTCTCCCGGTGGCCGCTGGTCGATCCGCAGGTGGTGGCCTTCAGTGAGACCGGCTTTCCGAGCATCATCGCCACGGTGCGGCGGGAGTCGGGCGACTTCCGGTTCATCGCCACGCATCCGTACCCGCCGTTCAACGGCCGGGCCACCGAGGCGTTGCTCGTGCACCTCGCGGGTGTGGCAGAGGTGGTGGAGTCGTCGCCGCTCCCCTGTATCGTGGCGGGCGACCTCAACGCCACTCCCTGGTCGCGTCCGTTCCGCGAGCTCCTGGCCCGCAGCGGACTCGTCGACACGGCGGTCGGCCATGGCGTGCAGCCGACGTGGCATGCCCACCTCCCCGCGCCCCGGATCCCGATCGACCACGTGCTCGTGCCTCCCGCGGCGGTCGTGCTCCGCCGCGAGGTCGGCCCCGACATCGGCTCCGATCACTTTCCCGTCGAAGCAGAGCTGATCCTGCCGGCGGCCCCTGCGAGCCCACGCCCGCGCGAGCGGTAGGGCAACTGCACCCGAACGCTGCGGCCCACGCCGCGGCGCTTCCGCGACGGCGCCCGCGTCAGCAGCCACCCGAGGCGTGGCTCAGCGCACCGGCTCGAGCGACGCCAGATCCATGCCCAGCCGCTTGAGCTTCTTGTAGAGCGTGGTGCGGTTGATGCCGAGGGCCCGCGCGGCCGCATCCCGCCGCCAGCCAGACTGTTCGAGCGCGGCGACGATCAACTGTCGCTCCGGCACGACCAGCGCCTGCTTGAGCGGGGCCGCCGTGGGCCCGCTGCTGCCGACGGCTCCCGCTCCTCCGCCACACACCGCGGCCGGAAGATCACCCGCCTCGACGAGTTTCTCGCGGCCCAGAAAGACGGCCCGTTCCACGGCATGCTGCAGTTCCCGCACGTTGCCCGGCCAGGCATGGGCGAGCAGGGCGTCGATGGCCGCGGGCGTGAAGCCCGTCACCGCTCGTCCCGCCCGGCTAGCCGCCGTCCGCAGGAAGTGTGCCGCGAGCAGCGGCACGTCGGCCGCCCGCTCGCGGAGCGGCGGCATCTCGATGGCCACCACGTTGATCCGCCAGTACAGATCGGCCCGAAACCTGCCCGTCGCCACCAGGTCGGCAAGGTCTTCGTTGGTGGCCAAGACCACGCGGGCGTCGATCGCATGCGTTCGCGATCCGCCGACCGCCTCAAACTGCATGTCTTGCAGCACGCGGAGGAGCTTCACCTGCATGGCGGGCGACGCCGTGGCGATCTCGTCGAGGAAGATCGTGCCGCCGTCGGCCTGAAGGAACTTGCCGTCGCGGTCGCCGGTGGCGCCGGTGAAGGCGCCGGCAACGTGGCCGAAGAGCTCGCTTTCGAGCAGCGATTCGCTGAGGCTGCCGCAGGCCACCTCGATGAAGCGCCCCTGGCGGCCGCTGCGGCGGTGGAGCTCCCGAGCGAGCAGCGATTTGCCCGTGCCGCTCTCCCCGGTGACCAGCACGGTGGCCGGCGTGGCCGCCACCCGATCGACCACGTCGAGGATGCCGGCGATCGAGGGGTGCGAGCCGAGCACGGAGGATGCGACCGCGGCCGGTGTGGTCAGGCGGCTACGGCCCGCACACCGCGCGGCGGCGATCGCCGCGAGCAGGTCGGCATCGTGCGGCTGTTCTGTCACCGTCGCGTCGGCCCAGATCGGAGAAGAGGTCGCGCCGCGGAGTTCGCCGGGCAGGATCGCGACGATCCCGCCGGTCGGCACCGCTCCGCGAATCGCGGCCGCCACCGCTGCCGCACCGTCATCGGGAAGTCCTGCATCCACGATGCACAGCTCGATGCCGCCGCGGCCAATCACCCGCATCGCTGCGGCGGCCGAGCCGGCCGCGATGGCATGCCCGCCCTGACTACAGAGCCACTGGGCGAGGCTCGAGGCACGCCGTCGATCGTCGTCGACCACGAGCATGCGGGGGGCTTGCGGCAACGTGGCGTCGTGGCGGGCGGTCATCACGGATTCCTGGCGGACATGGCCGGCCAGCCGACGTCCACAGAATCTTTAGGTCGCATAATGGCGACATCAAAGTCGCCGCAGGTCGACATTCTTGCCTGACCGGCACTCTCCGCCCGTCCCAATCGGCATGGCCGTCACGACCCGACGCCGTTCTCCACCCATGCCTCACGGCGTCGGATTCGAGGGCGGGGGCTCGTCGTGATTCACGTCGCCGAGAGCCACGGCGTCGGCAATCCGATCGGCCGCCGGCCCGAGCAGGATCTCCCGTCGCTCAAACAACGCCTCGGGATCATGATCGAGCATCCGGATTCGCCGCTTACGGAACGAGAAGAACGCCACCACGGCCAGGGCCACCAGCGCCACGGCGATCATCACCGCCGTGAAGCCCCGTTCAGCCGACTGGATCACCTGCGTGATGCGGTCGCCGAACAGGTAGGCCAGGCCGAAGAAGCCGCTGATCACGATCGACGCGCAGATGAAATCGGCCAGCAGAAACCAGCGATACTTCACCCGCAGCATGCCGGCCGTGAGGTAGAAGGGACTCCGCAGGCCGACGAGAAAGCGGGCCACGAAGAAGGCCATGATGCCGTGCTTCTTGATCAGTTCTTCGATGGTCTTCTCGCGCTCGGGCGTGAGAAAGCCCGACCACCAGGGATGGTCTTTCAGGATCCTGGCACCGAAGAACCGGCCGATGGCATACATCAGGCTGTCGCCAAGCAGAGCCCCCACCATGCAGGCGGGCAGGGCGTAGTACCACTTGAGGCCGCCCGCCTTGCTGGCCAGACCCGCCGCCACGATCGGCACCTCTTCGGGGATCGGCAGGCCGATCCCCGTGAGGGTCAAAAACAGGATGATGCCCAGGTAAGAACCCCGCTCGATCCAGTCGAACATGGCGGCTGTGGTGTGAGCGGGGTGGCAGGGAGGACGTCGGGGCGGCGCGTCGAACCGCCGCCGGAGGTAAAGGAGTCTACCGCGCGTGCCGAACCCGGTCAGGGAGCGTTTGGTTCGGCGGGAGGCGGGCGGATCCAGTCTACGACCAGGCCTGGTTCAGGCTCGATCGCGACCGCCCGGTCGTCGAGGTTGGCGATCATCATCCGGATGCCCCCGGCGGCTCCCGGCACGACCAGGATCGCCGCGGTCGGCCCACCGGGGACCGCGATCACGGGCAGCCCGGCCGGCCCGAGCACGTAGAGCGCCGTGGCCAGCGCGTCGGCGTCGGCGGCCGACTCGGCGAGCACGGTCGCGGAGATCACACCCTCGGCCGGGAGGCCCGTTCGTGGATCGAGAATGTGCCCGACCCGTCGGCCCCGGTCGATGAAAAACTGCGTGCCCGACCCGCTTGTGCCCAGGGCCCGATCGTCGAGCGTGATCGTGGCCAGTCGGCGGCCCGGCCGCAGCGGATGGCGGAGGCCCACCCGCCATCCATGGCGGCCCTCGACGGCTGGGCCCTGCGTGCCCCGGGCCCGCACGCTACTCTGCCCGCCGTGCACGAGCACGCTGGCCACGCCCGCTGCCGCGAGCGACTCGACCGCACGATCGATCGCCCAGCCCTTGCCGATCGCGCCGGGGTTGATCTCGACGCCCGGCCTGAGAAACCGCACGCGGCGCTGGGCTTCGTCGAGTTCCACCCACTGCATCCCGCAGCAGGCGTTCGCCGCCGCGAGTTCGGCCGCGTCGGGAGTGCGTCCCTGCCGGCGGAGAAATCCCCAGGCCCTCACCAGCGATCCCGCGGCGACGTCGAAGCCACCCCCGGTCTGCTCCCAGAGGCCGCGGGCCCGCACCAGCAGGTCGCAGACATCGGGCGTGACCGCCACCCAGCCGGCCGCCGCCGCGGCGTTGATTCCGGCCAGTTCGCTCGTCTCGCGATAGATGCTGATCCGCTCCTCGATCGCGTCTACGAGATCGAGCGCCGCCACGGCCAGTTCGGTATCGCCCGCCACCTCGCCGGCGTTGAAGGCCACCTCAAACCGGCAGGCCATCGCCTCGCGGCCGACAACGAGCGTATGCAGCTCGGCCTCGGCCATCACCGTGGCGCCAATCCCCGATCAAAGGCGTCTTGGTCGCGGCGAAAGAGGGCGAGTTCGCTCTCGAACCGTTCGGGCGAGATCACGTAGACGGGTCGCTCGTCGGTGTGGGAATGACAGTGGGCGACGAGCAGCCGGTAGAGAAACTTAAACAGCTGCCGCGGCACGCGGAGCGATCGCAGCCCGTCGATCAGTCGCCGCTGGTCGATCGCCGGGTCGAAGAGCTGCGCCAGCGTCGCGGGAGGCGTGCCCACGCTGGCCGCCTTCACCCGTGTCGAGGCGATGTCGTAGAGCGTCTCCCCCGTCCACTCCAGCGACGGCACGAGGTTCTGCTTGTCGAGCCGCGCCCGCTGGTTGAAGGCCTCGCCCTCCCGCTCGATGAAGCGGTAGAGCTCCAGCGGCAGCAGGAGTTTGAACCCCAGGCCGGGAACCTTCAGAAACTTGTTGTCGAGCATCGGCCAGATCACCTGCCGCATCCGGTCGCCGGAGCCGTTGATCAGGTCGGGTTCGTCGAGCCGGTCAACGATCACCACCATCCCGTTCCAGCCCAGTGCTGCGAGCACTCCCTGCAGCTTGGTCAGGAGCTCGTAGCGGTCGTCGCTGCGGGTAAGGGCCGGCAGCGGCTGGCCCGCGAGGTCGACCTCCGGCATGGCGGCCAGCGCGCTGCTGAGTTGGCCGACGGTGCGGTTGCCCGTGCGCATGCTGCGGACGATTCGCCATGCCTTCCAGCCGCTGCGGATCCGCCGCCATCCGTACGGCAGCCATGCGGCCGCGAGGGCCGCCCACGGCCACCACCGCGACGCCCAGCCGAGATCGCCGCGGAGGCCTCCGGCCACCAGCGCGGCGGCCATCGCGACCGTCGCCGCCAGGGCCATCAGCCAGGGCCACGATCCCAGCCAGGCGCGGTAGCCGACGCGACGCCGGAGCTGCCGCCAGCGGGTCGGGAACGACTCGGCCGTCGACTGGTCGTAGCAGGCGGCGAGCAGGGCGAGGTCGCGGGCCTGGGGCCGCGTCAGCCGCGGCGGCTTCGACGATTTCTCCACGACCGCGGTCACCAGCTGGGTGACGGCCAGCGTCAGGATCGCGTCCATGTGATCCCAGAGCTTCCACTGGGCGAGCGACTTCTCGACCGGGCGGCCCTTGCCGACGCGGCTCACGAACCGATCGAGGAACGGATTGAAGTCGTCGTAGAGCACGACAAACGTGCGGCCGTCGGGCTGGGCGTCGTTGTGCCGCTCGAACTGCCGCACCATCTGGAGTTTGAGCGCGGTCTTTCCCGAGCCCT
>QWQL01000171.1 GCA_003670825.1 Planctomycetota bacterium | reverse complement strand
GATCCTCGCACCGGCCGCTTCAGATAGTCCATGCACCTGTTCGAGGCCAAGTCGGAGTGCCGGCGGCCGGTGGCGATCCTCGCCGCCACGCTGCCGGCGGCCTGTGACTTCCAGCGACGCATGCCACCGGCTTGCGTTCACGTCGACGGGCAGCACCATCACGCCGTGCGCCTGCGCGTCGCCAACGAGCTGCGCCGGCGCGTAGAAGCCCATCGGCTGACTGCCCAGAAGCGCCGCGGTGAACGCGGCTGGATGGTGGCATTTCAGCCACGCCGATACGTACACGAGCAGGGCGAAGCTCGCGGCATGCGATTCGGGAAAGCCATACTCGCCAAAGCCGCGGATCTGCGCAAAAACCTGCTCCGCGAACTCGCGGGCGAGCCCGCGGGCGAGCATGCCCTCGACGAGCCGCCGATGAAACTCGTCGATCACGCCCGGCCGCCGCCAGGCGCCCATCGCGCGGCGGAGCTGGTCGGCCTCGCCCGGCGTGAAGCCGGCCGCCACCACTGCCAGCCGCATCGCCTGTTCCTGAAAGAGGGGCACGCCGAGTGTCTTCTCCAGCACCTCGCGGATCGCGTCGTTGGGATAGCTCACCGACTCCTCGCCATTCCGCCGCCGCAGGTATGGATGCACCATGTCGCCCTGGATCGGCCCGGGGCGGACGATCGCCACCTCGATCACGAGGTCGTAGAAGCAGGCCGGCTTCAGCCGCGGCAGCATGCTCATCTGCGCGCGGCTCTCGATCTGAAACACCCCCACCGTGTCGGCGCGGGAGATCATCTCGTAAACACGGCTGTCTTCGGCAGGAACCGTGGCGAGCGTGAGGCTCGGCCCTCCCGCCTCCTTCACGAGATCGAACCCGCGGCGGATCGCCGTGAGCATTCCCAGCGCGAGGCAGTCCACCTTCAGGATGCCGAGTTCGTCGAGGTCGTCCTTGTTCCACTGCACGATCGAGCGGCCCTCCATGGTGGCGGGCTGGATCGGCACGAGGTCGCAGAGATCCCCGCGGGTCATCACCATGCCGCCGACGTGCTGGCCGAGGTGGCGGGGAAAGCCGACGAGCTGGCCGACGAGCGTCGTGAGCCTCGTGCAGGCGTCGCTCGCGGGATCGAGCCCCGCTTCAGCCAGCCGCCTCGGCAGATCCTCGCAGGCATCGCCTACGTCGATCACGGCCGCGATCGCGTCGACGCGGTCGAGCGAGAAGCCGAGCACCTTGGCGAGGTCGCGGACGGCCGACCGCAGCCGGTAGCAGATCACCTCGGCGGTCATCGCCGCCCGGGAGCGGCCGTAGGTTTCGTAGATGTACTGGATCACCTCCTCGCGGCGGTCGTGCTCGAAGTCGATGTCGATGTCGGGAGCTTCCCGGCGTTCGCGGCTCACGAACCGCTCGAAGAGCACATTCATCCGCGCAGGATCCACCGACGTGATCCCGAGGCAGTAGCAGACGCAGGAGTTGGCTGCCGAGCCCCGTCCCTGGCAGAGGATGCCGCGGCGGCGGGCGAATCGCACGATGTCGAACACCGTGAGGAAGTAGGCCTCGTAGCCGAGTTCGGCGACGAGTGATAGCTCGTGCCGCAGGAGGTCGTCCACCTTCCGTGGCACGCCCTCGGGATACCGCTTCCGCGCCCCCTGCCAGGCGAGGTCGGTGAGATGCTCCGCCGCCGTGCGGCCGGCCGGCACGATGGCGTCGGGATACTCGTATTTCAGCTCATCGAGCGAGAACGTGCAGCGGCCCGCAATCTCGACGGTCTGCTCCACGGCCGCCGGCCAGAGAAACCTGCGGCCGGCGGAGTCCGCCGTGCCGCGGCCCGTGGGCAGCGCGGCGAACCGCTCCGCGATCCGCCGCCGCGAGTGCAGGTGACGCTCGCCATTGGACAACAGCCGGTCGCGGATCTCGTCGACTGTGCCGCCATGCCTCACGGCAGCGAGGGCGTCGAAGAGGGGCAGTCGCGACCGCTCGTGGTAGCGAACGTCACCCGCGGCTGCCAGCGGTACCTCCGCCCGCGCGGCCACGCATTCGAACCACTGCAGGCGCGCGTCGTCGTCGCCCTCGAGCGCCACCTCGGCCAGCGCCCAGAGCTGCTCGCCAAACACCTCCCGCCAGGCCGCGAGGCCGGCAGCCGCGCTGGCCTCGTCGCCGTCTGCCGGCCGCGGGCGGGGCAGCACCATGCCTGCGAGCAGCCCCGTGGCATGCGCCGCGATGTCGTCGCGCGACACGAGGCACCGGCCCGCTTCCGACGCGACACCTCGGGCCTCCACCTCGGCCCGCCGCATGTGGCCGCGGGTCAGGAGGCGGCAGAGGTTGGCATAGCCCACGGCGCTGGCGGCCCAGAGCACGATCGGGGCTGCGTCGACGGGCTCGAGACTCGCCCCCACAATCAGTTTCAGGCCCACGTCTTTGGCCACGGCGTGCGCCCGCACGATGCCGGAGAGCGTGTCTTTGTCGGTGATCGCCAACGCCTCGTAGCCGAGCGCGTGGGCCCGGCGCACCAGTTCCTCTGGCTGCGACGCCCCTTCGAGAAACGAGAAGGTGCTCGTGCAGTGCAGCTCTGCATACCGTGGTCCGATGTCATCCCGTGCGTTCATGGCCTCATCCCCCTTACGCGAACATGCCGTGGAAAAACCAGCTGCCGTCCCTGAGCCGGCGGAATACCCAGAACCGTTCCCCCGATTCAGTCTCGACGACGTAGTAATCGCGGCGGACGGACGGTCCGCGCCACCACGCCGTCTCGATCCGTTCGGGGCCGTGGGCCTGCACGATCCGGTGCATCCGGTCGCCTAGCCGAAATCGCACCGGCGGGCCGTCAGCCGCGATCGACACCATTTCAAACTCGATCGACTCCAGCGGCAGCGGACGTGGCGGCATCCAGATTGGCCGCCGTCCGGCCGGGGTGTGTCGCAAGAACGCATCTCCGCGGGGAGCCGACGTGCCAACCCTGCCGCCGCGGTCGCGGCGCGGCGGCGTGTGGTTTCCTGGCCGCCCCGTGTTGTTGCGTGGCGGCCCCGTGTCGTTGCGTGGCGGTGCCGCGATCCAGGCATGCTCGGGCTGGGCGTCACCTACGAGCTGCGGCTCGAACACGGCCGGCCGGCCGAGCCGCCCCGAGAGCCGATCGAGCAGCATGCCCACCTCGACGTCGGCATTGGCCGCCTCAAAGCTGTTGTCGGCACCCTCGACCTGGCCAAACAACGTTCGCTGTCGGCAGGCCACGGGCCCCGCCGCCACCACCTCCACGGCGATGCCGTCGATCTCCGCGGGCAGCCGCATGCGGGCCAGTCGTAGCCGCACGAGCTCCACGAGGTGTGGGCGCGACACGCTCGGCCGAAACAGCCCCACGTCGATCACCGTCGGCGCGGCTGACGCCAGGCGCGAACCATGCTCCAGCCGCACCTGGAGCGACAGCACGCCCGTGCCGCGGCTGGCGAGCGGCGTGAGGCAGCGGTCGATGAGCGGTGCGATTGTCCCGATGAGCAGCTCTTCGTGGACATCGGCAGCCCGGAGCGGAAAGTCGAAGGCGCATGACTCCTGCGGCAGCGACTCACCGCCGGGGGGCGTGATCGGCTCGGCGACCGTGCCACGAAACTCCGCCAGCCGCCGGGAGAGCAGGGGAGGGAACCGCGCGGCCAGGCTCTTTCCCGTCAGTCGCAGCGCGCCGCCGATCGAATCGATGCCCACCTCACCGAGAAGGGAGATGGTGGCGATGTCGAGACGGAGCGCCGACACCGGCAAGCCGGCCAGCAGCGCCGCCGCCTCCCCCTTCGGCACCATCGCCCATCGCCGCCGCCTCCGCACAGCGGTGCGGCGGACACCACCGGCCGGATCGTCGGCATGCCTCTGCGGCACCACGGCCACTGTCGTGCCTACGGCGCCGGGCGGCGCGAGCATGTCGGTGTGGTGCGCGGCGGCCCACGCGGCTGAGCACGTGTCGGCGACGGCGGCCCGCGCGTGCAGGCCACGGGCGGCGAACGTCCAGACGGCCGTGCGGACGAGCGACGCCTCGCCGCCGAAGAAACCGGCCGTGCCCGTGACATCGAGATGAATGCACTCGGGCGCTCCGGCAGTTGCGGTGGCCGTGCCCGCCACGGCCTCGATGCCGACCGTCGGCGAAAACCGCCGGCACCAGCGGGCCACCTGCTCGATCGCCGCACGATCGGCGGCGGAATCGTCGGGCTCGACCTCGGCGATGTGGCAGGCCCGCGACCCATGCGCGGCCGCCAGTACGGCCATCGCCTCCGCCAGCGACATGCCCGGCGGAATGATCGCCCGCGAACCGCCCCGTGCTCCCGTCGCCTGCCCGGCGAATCGTGGCGGCTCCGCCCAGGCCCACGACACCACCGTCATCGCGCCGCGGCGCTCACGGCGGCAGACGAACACCGGCACCTTGCGGAGTTCGGGACGGTCGAGCAGCCGACGCTGCACGGGCCACCGCGGCAGCCAGATCGTCATGAAGCGCGGCATGCAACCCCCGCCCTGATGCAGGATCGCGTGAAAGATCCCGTGCCGGATCCCGTACCGGATCGCGGCTCGGCGTCCTGCCCGTGCGGAGGCCCGGGCCTGCGAGCGTCGTTCCTGCGGATCGGAGCCTGCTCGGGCACCTCCGCGGAGCGTGCCATCCCTTCGACGCCTCTCGCCAGATCGATCACGATCTCGGCCGACCGCTCCAGTTCGGGATCGGCTGCCGACCAGACCCCTCTGGCCACGGCCACCCTCAGGCAACGCTCGAGAAGCCTGTTCCCCGATCGACCCGAAGCCTGCGGCGAAATGGCGAGCCGTGCCTCCGCCCATGACGGCTCGCAACGGACCGCATCGGGCCGCACGAGCAGGCCGACGGCACCGCTCGAAGCCGCCGCCAACTGCCAGCGGCGCATGGCGGTGGTCCACTGCTGCATCCCATGCGACGACCGCGGTCCGCTGCCGCGCCGCCCGGCGACGGTCCCACGCGGCCAGGCGAGCACGGCCGCTACGCCGGGGCAGCGGAGGGCCTGGTCGATCGTCCAGATTTCATCGGCGTCGCGCGAGGGGCGGGCTACTACGAGCCGCCGCCGATCTGTCAGCCACGGCAGTACGGCGGGCGGATGAAACCAGCCCGCACGATCCACCACCACGATTGTTCGTGGCCCGGCATCGCCCTCCTGCATGCTCGCCCCGGCCAGCCGGCAAGCGATCGCGAATGCGAGGGTTGCCGCGCCGCCGCCTGCCATCCCGTTTCCGGCCGGCCCGTCGCCTGCGAACCATTCGATCAAGCTGCCGCGACGCACACCGCCGGCCGGGAGCAGGGCATCGAGCCTCCGAAAGCCGCTCGACACGACTGTGCGGCCATTCTCGCGGGCCAGCAACCTGCCGCCGTTGACCACTCCGCCGCCCACGGCGGCCAGTACGTCTTCCGGGCCGATGCCAGCCAATCCGAGCGTCACCATCGCCGTTCCTCCGTCATGCGAACTCAGGGCCACGTCCAAAAATGAACACCTGTACAGTATGCGAACTGGCGGCAGGCGTCAACCACCACGGGCCCGTGCCCGATTCGTGCGGTTTCGGCCGGCGAATCATTCCCCAGAGCGCATTCGAGTTATGTGGAGCGTCGTCTCCATAAGCGAGGGCGGCTCGGCGAAGGGGGTCGGCGAACGCTCGAGGAGCCTTGGGCGTATCCTCGCCCGGCGACGCGACTTTTGCCGCCCCCGAGCCGGCGAACCACGT
>QWQL01000082.1 GCA_003670825.1 Planctomycetota bacterium | reverse complement strand
ATCGCCCGAACGGCCCTGGAAATGCAGGGCATCGACGAACTCGGCCTCGACGGCTTCGACCGCCGCTACCTCGAGACGATCCAGCGGGTATTTGCCGGCGGGCCCGCGGGCGTGGAGGCGATCGCCCATACGATGAGCACGGCCACCGACACGCTCGAGGACGACGTGGAGCCCTACCTGCTGCGGTGCGAACTGATCGTCCGCACGCCCCGCGGCCGGCGGCTCACCGCCAAGGGCGACGAGCACCTCGGCACGCCCCCCAAGGCCGGGCCGGGGAAGCTGTTTTGAGTTTGGCTCCCGCCGGTTTTCGGCGGCGGATTGACCACAGCCCGGTCCGGCGGCTACTCTATGGGGCTTCACAGCCCACGCTCAGGTGACTTCATGGCCGTTCCAAAGCGACGTCAATCCAACCAAAAGACCCGGTCCCGCCGGGCGCACGACTTTCTCACGCCCCGGCAACTGACGTTCTGCTCAAGCTGTGGCAAGGCCGTGCCGACCCATCGCGTGTGTGGCAACTGCGGCACGTACATGGGCAAGACCGTCGTCAAGACCGACGAAGCCTGATCTGCCGGGAGTGAGGCCCGTGGCAAACGCGACCGCTCCCGGCGAGGCCGGTGCCCCGGCGATCCTGTTTCCAGGTCAGGGTGCCCAGACGGTCGGCATGGCTGGCGACTGGGTCGAGACCTGCCCCCAGGCCGCCGCGCTCTTTGCCCGGGCTGCGGAACAGCTGGGCTACGACCTGCTCGCCATCTGCCGCTCCGGCCCTGCCGACCGGCTCAACGCCACATCGGTGAGTCAACCGGCGATCCTCGTGACGAGCCTGGCGGCAATGGAAGTGCTTCGCGGCCGCGAAGTAATGGAAGTGCTTCGCGTCCGCGAGCCCCACCCGCTCGACGCGGCCACGATCACCGCCGGACTCTCGCTCGGGGAGTACACCGCCCTCGTGTTCGCCGGCGCCCTCGACTTCGACGATGCCGTGCGGCTGGTCGATATCCGCGGCCGCGCGATGCAGGAATGCGCAGAGCAGCGGCCCGGCACCATGCTCGCCGTGCTCGGCGTCGACCGCGACCAGCTGGTCGCCCTCTGCGACGAGTGCCGCGGCGCCGACGTGCTGGAGGTGGCCAACGTGCTCTGCCCCGGCAACATCGTCGTCTCCGGTGCCACCGAGGCCTGTCGGCGGCTCGACGCGGCAGCGGTCGCCGCCGGAGCGATGAAGTGCGTGCCCTTGGAGGTCGCCGGCGCGTTCCACACCTCGCTCATGCAACCCGCCGTCGAGCGGCTCACAGCGGCCCTCGCGACCGTCGCCTTCCGGCCGCCGCGGATTCCGGTGGTCAGCAACGTCGATGCCCGGCCGCACACCGATCCCGCGGAGATTCGCGATCTGCTGGCCCGGCAGGTCGTCGGCGTTGTCGAGTGGAACGCGTCCGTGGCATACATGCTCTCCACCGGCGTGCGGTCGGTCTGGGAGATCGGTCCCGGCCGCGTGCTCCGCGGGCTGATGAAGCGGATTGACCGGAGCGTGCCCTGCTCTGGCGTGTTCGACTGAGCGGCCATGCGCTGGAGTGGCGGGTTTTGAAGCAGGTTTTTTCGTTCCCGTTCTTCAGGAGATCGATGTCATGGCGGACGACATTTCAGGACCCAAGCGGTTGAAGGTGGATCTGAGCGGCCAGGTGGCGCTGGTCACCGGTGCCTCCCAGGGGCTCGGCAAGGCGATCGCCGAGGCCCTCGCTGCCGGAGGCGCCACCGTTGCCATCGCCGCCCGCTCGGCCGACAAACTCGCCCAGGTCGCCGCCGGCATTCGCGCGGCCGGGGGCACGGTCGAGGAGGTTCCCTGCGACGTCTCGAAGGCCGAGGAGGCCCAGCGGGTGGTCGACGCCGTGGTCGAGAAGTGCGGCCGCCTCGACATCCTCGTCAACAACGCAGGCGTCACCCGCGACACGCTCCTGCCCCGGATGAGCGACGAAGAGTGGGACACCGTCCTCAACACCAACCTCCGCGGGCCGTTTCTCTTCATGCGGGCAGCCAGCCGGGCGATGATGCAGCAGCGGTACGGCCGGATCATCAACGTGGCGAGCGTGTCGGGACTGATCGGCAACCCCGGCCAGGCCAACTACTCGGCGTCGAAGGCGGGGCTCGTGGGGCTCACGAAGACCGTCGCCAAGGAGCTCGCCGGCCGCAAGATCACGGTCAACGCCGTGGCGCCGGGCTTCATCGCCAGCGACATGACGGCAGCCTTGGGCTCCGTGCTGCTCGACGAGGTGAAGAAGCGGGTGCCGGCCAAGCGGCTGGGCGAGGCCTGGGAGATCGCCGAGGCGGTGCTGTTCCTCGCCGCCCCGTCCTCGGGCTACATCACGGCCCAGACCCTGGTCGTCGATGGCGGGATGATCGGTTAGGTGGGGTGTTTTTCCCGGTCTGGACACGTCCGGCACGCAGCGGGTATATCTTCCTCGACAACCCAGGTAAGGTGCGCAGCCTCGGAGGGCTGCCGCCGGGATCGAAACGTCAGACTGCCCTGCCCCGCACGCCGCCCATGCGGCTGGCCTGCAGCGGGGCCTCAGGAGGATTCATAAGGTGGCTTCAGTCCAAGAGCGCGTGATCGACATCGTGGCTTCCCAACTCGGCGTCAGTAAGGATCAGATCACGCTCGAAACCTCGTTCATCAAGGACCTGGGCGCCGATTCGCTCGATACGGTCGAGTTGGTCATGGAACTCGAAGAGGAGTTCGAGATCAACATTCCAGACGAAGCCGCCGAGAAGATCCAGACGGTCGGCCAGGCCGTGGAGTTCATCGAGAAGAACCAGTCGTGATCGGTTGATCGCAAAGCAGGGATGGCGGAGCGAGCGATGAAGCGACGGGTTGTGCTGACCGGTATAGGAGTCGTGACCTCCCTGGGCCGGCCGATTGACGTGTTCTGGGATCGGATCGTGCGCGGCGACAGCGGCGTGGGCCCGATCACGCTGTTCGACGTCTCCGGCTACCGGGTCCAGTTCGGTGGTGAGATTCGTTGGGAGCCCGAGAACGAGGACATCGCCTCACTCAAGGATCTCAAGCGGCTCGATCGGTTCACGCAGTTTGCTCTGGCCTCGGCCAAAGACGCCGTCACCGACTCGGGTCTCGACTTCTCCGTGGAAGATCCCTACCGCTGCGGTGTCGTCATCGGTTCCGGCATCGGCGGGCTCTGGGAGTTTGAGGCCCAGGAGGAGCGGTTGCTCCACAAGGGCATCGACAAGGTGTCGCCGTTCACCATTCCAAAACTGATGGTCAACTCGGCCAGCGGCCACGTGTCGAGCCTCTACGGGATCAAAGGGCCCAACTTCGCCGTGGCCACGGCCTGCGCGAGTGCCGCCAACTCGATCGGCAGCGCCATGCGGGCGATTCAGTATGGCGACGCCGACGTGATGGTGACCGGCGCCAGCGAGGCGGCCCTCACGCCGATCGGTCTGGCCGGATTCCAAAACATGCGGGCGCTGTCGTTTCGTAGCGAGTCTCCGCAGCAGGCCAGCCGTCCCTTCGACGTCGAGCGCGACGGCTTCGTGCTCTCCGAGGGCGCGGGCGTCGTGGTGATTGAAGAACGAGAACACGCGAAGCAGCGCGGCGCCCGCATCTACGCCGAACTCAAGGGCTACGGGGCCAGCGGCGATGCGGGCCACATCACGCAACCCGACGAAGAGGGCCGCGGCGCCGCCCATGCCATGGCGATGGCGCTGCAAGACGCGGAACTGGCCGCCGACAGCGTGCAGTACATCAACGCCCACGGCACCAGCACGCCCCTCGGTGACAGGGCCGAGACGCGAGCGATGAAGCGGGTGTTCGGCGAGCATGCGAAGCGGTTGGCGATCTCGAGCACGAAGAGCCAACTCGGCCATACGCTCGGCGCCAGCGGCGGCATCGAACTGGTCGTCTGCGCCCTGACGATGGCCCGGGGAGTGATCGCCCCGACGATCAACCTCGACACGCCCGACCCCGACTGCGATCTCGACTACACGCCCCGGTTCGCCCGCGACGCGAAGGTCGACGTGGCGATGAGCAACTCCTTCGGCTTCGGCGGCCACAACGCGAGCCTGATTCTCGTCCGGTCCTGAACCGTCCGGGCGGCCCGACACGCCCCACCCCTGATCGGGAGGAATCGACCATGGATCGGTCGTCCTTCGGCCTCGCTGCCGTGCTGCTGATGGCGGTTATGCCGGCGGCCCACGGCCAGATCCCGGCCGATGCCGGGCAGGTCTGGAAGACCTACGACATCGCCCCGTTCGTGCAGCAGGCCGGCCCGGGTAGCCACCACCACGTGGTCGACTGGATCCTGCAGGAAACGGGCTACCCGGCCTGGCACGGGGAGAGCCCCGCCTCGCTCTCGGCCAACGCCCAGACGCTCTCCTGCTTTCACTCGGCCGACATGCAGGTGAAGGTCGATGGCATCGTCTCGCGGTTTGTCTCCGAGTCTGACAGGCCGCACCGCTTCACCGTTCGGGTGCTCGGGCTCGACAGCCCCGCCTGGCGGACGGAGGCCCGGCCGGCGCTGACCGCGATCCCAGCTGCCACGCCCGGCGTGCAGGCCTGGATCGCCCCCCGCGAGACGGCCGCCGCCGTGCTCGCCCGACTCCGGTCACGGTCTGACTGCCACGAACTCCCCACGGGCCCGGTGCTTGCGGCCAACGGCCTTCCCGCGACGCTCTCCGGAGGCCGCACGCAGCCGTACGTGCAGGACATCGCCCCGCGGCCCGACGCCTGGCCGGGCTGGCAGATGCAGTCGTCGGCCTGCGACGAGGGCCTCGCCATCGACATCCACCCGCTGATCTCCACCGATAAGACGGCCGTGGAGGCCGTGGTCCGCTGCCGGATCGACCAGATCGAGCGGATGGCCGCCGTCTCGCTGGCCTCCCCCGTGAACCAGCAGCGAGTCCAGGTGGAGGTGCCCCAGGTGGCCGCCGTGCGGGTGGGCGAGCGATTCCGCTGGCCGGTCAACCAGACGCTCCTGATCGGACTCGGGTTGGTGCCCTGGCCGGTGCCTGCGCAAAATGTCTCGCCGGTGGCGCTGCTGTCGGACGTCAAGCGGTGCGACGTGGTGATCATCGTCGAGCCCCGGCTCGGCGGCGGACCGTGACCAAAACGCGCGATGGCCATGGCCCGCATCGGGCCACCAACAAACAGGACGTGTGCATGAGCGGGTCGGCTGAGCGACGGGTGGTGATCACCGGCATGGGCGTTGTCTGCCCCCTGGGGCTCGGGCTCGACGACCTCTGGGCAGGCCTGGTCGAGGGCCGCAGCGGCGTCGGCCCGCTCGACGCCTTTCCCACGGGCGGGATCCCGCTCCACCACGCGGCCCAAGCCCGGGGCTTTACTGGCGAGATCGACAACTTCGGCCCCCTCGAAGGCGAGCGAAAAAAGGCGATCCGCAAAGGTTGCAAGGTGATGTGCCGCGAAAGCCAGATGGCGGTCGCGGCGGCGCAGCGGGCCCTCCATCACTGCGGCACCGCCATGACGCACCATGCCCCGGAGCGGTTCGGCTGCGTCTTCGGCTCTGACTACATGCTCACGCTGCCGGAGGATTTCACCGCCAGTGTCGCCCCGTGCCGCGGTGCCGCTGGTGGCTTCAACTTTCAGCTCTGGGCGAGCGATGGCATGCCTCAACTGACACCGCTGTGGCTGCTCAAATACCTGCCCAACATGCCGGCCAGCCACATCGCGATCTACAACGACCT
>QWQL01000043.1 GCA_003670825.1 Planctomycetota bacterium | reverse complement strand
TGCCCAGCGGCGTCACGGTGTCGGTCGTCGTGGTACTGGCGAGCACCTCGCCAGGATCGGGCAGATAATGTTCCACCATCTCGAGGGTCACGCTCGTGCCCCCCTCCTGCCGCAGCAGGTTCGTGGCGACGCCCTTCACCAATGGTTGCCAGTCACGCTTCGCGCGGTCGCGGATGTCCGCCGGGGCGTCGGCAAAGGGCACCAGGGTGGCGATTTTCTCGCTCACCATGAAGCGGCGATGGTAGAGCAGCCGTGGCCGATCGGCATCCTCGTCGGGAATCGATCCACCGCGAGTCGAGCCATCCGCCATGGTCATCGTCCAGCGGAGCGAGTGGCCGGGGCCGGGATTCGGCGCGAAGAAGCGGTAGCCGTGGCCGAGATAGACCGCACCCACCAGCGGCCGCAACGGCTGCAGCAGGCGACTGGCCAGTTCACTCGCGGGCGGCGGACCCGCCAGCGGCGGCACCACGACGGCCGCCAGGTAGACCAGGATCGCGAGCGTGGCGACACCGCGCGCCGGCGCCGACCAGCGCGCCGGCGCCGACCATCTGGGCGTGTTCGATACGTGGGTCTGCATGGCGGTCACTCGATGCTCTGCAACAGGAATCGGACCCGGACACGCCTCCACTTCACTGCCCGGCTTCCAAACCCTAGGTTGCGTTCCGTCGAGGTGGAGCGACGTCTTCGGAAACGGGGCGGGGTGGCGACGGGGGACGGCGAACACTCGAAGAACCGGGGCCGGATCCGCGGGCAGGCGAGTGAGGCTCGTGCCGGATGTGAGGATCCTAGAGCGCATCCAAGGTATGTGCAGCGTCGTCTCCGTCAGCCAGGGCGGCTCGGCGAATGGGGTCGGCGAACGCTCGCGGAGCCTTGGGCGTATCCTCGCCCGGGCGACGCGACTTTTGCCGCCCCCGAGCCGGCGAACCACGGAAGTCGAATGCACTCGAACGCCTCTGAAACGAAAATCCCCGCGTGGCACGGGGCCACGCGGGGATCTCGTGAACTCAATCTGACTCAGGCTGCTCAGTTGAGCGAGGCCGTCGTCTCGGCCGAGGCCGTGCGGGCTGCGGGGTCGAGCGTCAGGTCGACCCGGTCGCCGGAGGCGAGGTCGATCACCTTCGACACGGTCCGCTCCTGCCCGTCGACCACGGTCGCGACGCGTACTTCATAGCCCTTCCAGGTCTTGCCGGTCGGCAGGCTGGAGGTCTCGAACGTCCGCACCTCGCCGGTGGAGGCGGTGGCGCTTCCGGCCAGCCAGACCTTGGCATCGGCCGGCACGCGGAGGGTGACGCTCGTCTTGGCGCTCTCGGCCGGGGCCGAGAACGAGACGTTCGACCGCCCACCGGCGATCAGCGACACGACCTTCGTCGATTCCTTGCCGGCGTCGGTCGCCATCCGCACGACGAACTCGTACTTCTGGCCAGCCGCGAGGCCCCGCGACAGGTAGCGGCGAACCGCGCCCTGCGAGGTGGTCTTCGTGCCGTTGACGTACACCGTCGCATCGGCGGGCACCTCGACCACGAGCAGAGCGCCGTCAGCGGGCACGGTCTCACGCGAGGTCGAGTCGAGCATGCCGGGAACGGCGGAAGGAGTGCCGATGATCTCGCCACCCGTCATCGAGGGCGTCTCGTTGATCACGCGGTACGACTCGATCGGCATCGCCGAGGAGTAGCCCTCGACGGCCGACGACGTGGAGTAGCCGCCGTAGGAACCGCCGGCGGAACCGCCACCGGACGAGCCACCCGACGAACCACCGTAGGAAGAGGAGCCGCCCGACGAACCGCCAGCGGAGCCATAGCTACCGCCCGACGAGCCGTGGCGGGCGGCACGCATCGCCCGCTTGTTGGCGTGGTGCGAACCCCAACTGCCGTGCGATCCATAGGTAGCAGCCGAACCGTAGCTCCCGCCAGACGATCCGCCACCGGAGGAGCCGGAGCTGCCACCGGAGGAGCCGCCGGAGCTGTCTCCGAAGGAACCCCCCGACGAACCACCGGAAGAGCCACCCGACGAACCGCCAGAACTCCCGCCCGACGAGCCGTAGCCGCGATAGCGGTGATTCCAGCCGGCCTGCACGTCGCACGCCGCCGCGACCACCGCGACGAACGATACAACACCCGCGATCCGCACCCACCGACGCTGCGCCACCATGACGGTAATTCTCCCTGAGGAAATTTGCTGTGATGCGTCTCGAGCCCCGAGCCGTTGTCGAGGGACTGAGACGCCGTGAGGCAAAGATAGTTTGCCGATTAGGCAAATCAAGGAGATTGGGAAAGATATTCCGGCAGCTGCCGGCTGTTCAGACGCTGCCCCGGGCCTGGGTATCGACTGTTTTCCCCCGGAAAAAGCCCATCAGCGTGGGATTGGCGTGACGTCGACCTCATCGACGTCGAGCACGCCGGTTGCTCCCGCCAGCCCCACCATGAGGCTCGCTTCGCGGGCCCAGGTCGGCACCTCCACCCGCTCGTCAACCCGTTTCCACTCGGATTCGCCCATCCAGGGACCGACCATGGCGACCGCCGACCGCCTGCGATCGGCGTCGAGAAACCGCAGCACCGCGCAGGGCCGTTCCTCGTCGCTGCGACCGGCAAGCAGGTCGCTGCCCCGGATGGCGGCATGGAGTTCGAGCGCTTCGACGGCGGTGCCGTCGATCGCAAATCCCTGGAAGATCTGCGCGGGCCGGCCGGGCTCGGCGTTTCGCAGTCGCAGGTATCGGCCCCCCTGCCCTGCCCCGCCGGAGACGACCTCACACTGGCGGCCGTAGTACCAAGCCTCCGGCCGCCCGGTGCCCTCGATGAGTGCCTCAAAGCCTCCGTTCCTGAGCGCCGGCCGGCTCCCATCGGGCTGGATCCGCCGCGATGCCTCCGCCGCGCCCGTCATCGGCACGAACAGCGTCGGCTCCAGCGTCTCGCGGACAAACTCATCTCCGCGGCGGGTGATCCGCACGAGTCGCTGGTCAAACCGCTCGCCGATGGGGATCACCATCCGCCCACCGTCGGCGAGCTGATCCATGAGCGGCCGGGGCACATCCTCCGGCGAGCAGGTCACGATGATCCCGTCGAAGGGAGCGTGCTCGGGCCAGCCCTGGAAGCCGTCGCCCGCCTTCGTCACCACGTTGGTGTAACCGAGCCGCTTCAGGGTTCGAGCGGCCTTCGCGGCGAGTTCCTCTTCGATCTCGATCGAGTACACGGTTTTCACCAGCGGTGCGAGCACCGCCGCCTGATAGCCGCTCCCCGTGCCAATCTCGAGGATGCGGTCGGCGGGCTGCGGCTCGAGCTGCTCGGTCATCGCCGCCACCACGAACGGCCCCGAGATCGTCTGCGCCGCGCCGATCGGCAGCGCCATGTCGAGATAGGCCTTCGACCGCTGCCCCGCCGGCAGGAACTCGTGCCGGGGCGTCGTCCGCAGGCTGTCGAGCACGCGGGGATCGGTCACTCCCCCCGCTGCGATGTCATCGCGAACCATCCGGGCCCGGGCGGCCGCATGGTTGTCTGCCGGAGCCGCTGCAGCCGTGATCCCGACAAGCAGCAGCAGCGTGAGGGCGGGGCCGATGCGAGCGATCACGGCTTCGGTGCGGGCTGGCTGCCAACGAGCTCGATCTCGAACACCAGCACCTCGTTGGGTTCGATGGCCGGTGGCGACCCCTCTTCCCCGTAGCCGAGACTGGCAGGCAGATGGATCCGCCACTTCGAGCCGGTCTTCATCAGCGGCAGCACCTCCTGCCATCCGGGTACGACGCCCCGGAGTGGGAATCGGGCTGGCTCGCCCCCCGGATCGGTCCCGTCAAAGGCTGTGCCGTCGATGTGCGTGCCGGCGTAGTGGGCGACGACGATATCGTCGATCGTAGGCTGCGGCCCCGATCCCTCCTTGAGCACCTCGTAGAGCAGCCCGCTGGGAAGCGGCTTCACGCCCGGCTCCGTGGCTTTCTTCTTGAGGTAGTCGGCCCCCTTCGTGAGGTTGGCCTTTGCCGCGGCCTGCATCCGCACCGCGATCTCCTGCTGCTTCTGCCGCATCGTGGCTTCGAGCCCCGCCATCGCGCCGCGAAACTGCGACTCGTCGAGCCGAGGCTTCTTGCCCGACACGGCGTCGGCGAGCCCCGCGGCCAGCCCCGCCTCATCGACCGGCGATCCGATCTGCTGCTGCTCGGCGCGGATCTGCTGCCCGATCCGGAAGCCCATGGCATAGCCCATGTCCTCGGCCGAGGCCGCTACCGAAGAGGCCGCCGGAGCGGCAAGCTGTTCGGCCGGGGCGGCCTGACCGCAGGCCCAGGGAGCATGCGTTGCCCCCACCCC
The DNA here is from genome assembly GCA_003670825.1 of Planctomycetota bacterium. Lineage (GTDB taxonomy): Bacteria > Planctomycetota > Planctomycetia > Pirellulales > UBA1268 > QWPN01. The sequence goes on along the minus strand of QWQL01000043.1, from coordinate 1,427 downwards.
GATCACCATTCCGATCACCAGTGACATCCGCATGGCTCGCGTTTCCCTAAGTAGGAAGGATTGGGCGGACCCATTCCGCCACCCGAAGAATACCAGACCGCGGGGAAGACTCCGGCGCTCACGGGCCCTGGGTCGGCCGCGCCAACGAGCCACGAGTGAGTTCGAGAAAGGCCGTTTCGAGGTTCACTTCCTGCTCTCGAAGCGTTACGAGCCCATGGCCCTCGGCCACGAGCCGGGCCGCGATGGCCGAGGCGTCGGCCACGCCGTCGGCGAGCGCCACCACCACCTCGCCATCCTTCACGGCCACCGCCGCCGCCTCCGGGCACCGCTCGAGGCACTTCGCCGCCTGCTCGGGCGACCCGACCACACGGATCCGGATCGTCGGTCGGCCACGGACCTGCGCGAGCAGATCCTGCACGTTCCCGCAGGCCAGCAACCGACCGTACTCGATGATCCCGACGCGATTACAGATGTCGGCCAGTTCGGGAAGGATGTGGCTGGAGACGAGGATCGTCTTGCCCATGCCCTGCAGCCGCTTGAGCAGGTTTCGCATCTCGATGCGGGCCCGGGGATCAAGGCCGCTGGCGGGCTCGTCGAGCAGGAGCACCTGCGGGTCGTGCAACAGCACCCGCGCCAGCCCCAGCCGCTGCGTCATCCCACGGGAGAGGCTCGTCACCAGTTCGTCGCGCTTCGAGGCCAGGTCGACCAGTTCCAGCGACCGTTCCGCCACCCGCCGCCGCTGCAGGCCATCGATCCGGTAGGCGGCGGCGAAGAACTCCAGGTACTCGCTCACCCGCATGTCGTCGTAGACACCGAAAATGTCGGGCATGTAGCCGATCGCCCGACGGATCTCGCGGGGATGGGTGTAGATCGAGTGCCCGCAGACATAGGCCTCGCCCCAGGTGGGCGAGAGCAGGGTCGAGAGAATGCGAATCGTGGTCGTCTTGCCGGCACCGTTGGGGCCAATGAAGCCGAACAGGTCACCCGTCTCGAGCTTCAGGTCGAGCGACTCCAGTGCGAAGAAATCGCCATACTTCTTGGTGAGGTCGACCGTCTCGATCATGGCGCGGGCTCCGTGGCGAGGGGAATCACGATGCGGCACAGGGTCGCAGCTGCAGGCCGCGGCTCCACGTTCGCGGCGACGCCGCGGAGGCCGATCGTCCACGCGGTGCCATGATGATCGCCGGCGGCCACGCCCACCAGCACCGCCCGGTCAACGGTGAGGAGCGGCGTCATGTCGAGCCGCGCCAGCCGGCCGGTGTCGAGGCCCGTATAGCTAGGGCCGCCGGCGGCGGCGTGAAACGACGCCACCTCGAGGATGCGGTCAATGTCGGTCGTCGCCCGGTCCCAGCGGGTCGCGGTGTCGCGATCCTTGGCGGCGGCCCGGCGGGAGATGGCGCTTGCCAGCGACCGGGGGCCGCGGCCCG
>QWQL01000107.1 GCA_003670825.1 Planctomycetota bacterium | reverse complement strand
GGTGGTCGATTGCACCGTCTCGCCCCCGCGGATTCTCCGGCCGGGACCACTCTCCCGCGACGACCTCGAGGCGGCCGTGGGCGGACCTGTCGAGTGGCCCGCGGATGCGGCCGGCGACTCCGGCGACTCCGGCGAACCCGCACGGTCGCCGGGGGGGCAGGCCCGCCATTACGCGCCGAAGACGCCGCTCGAGATGCCGGCTGAGCCCGCCCGACGCGTGGCACAGCTCGTGGCTGAAGGACGCCGCATCGGCTGGCTCACGTCGAGAACCGACGACCCGCAGGTTCGCTCGCTCGCCGGTTCGCGAAACCTCGTCATCGTGCCGATGCCCGAATCGCCGGACGAGTTTGCCTGCCGGATCTACGCCATGCTTCATGGGCTTGATCAGCGGGGGCTCGATCGAATCGTGGTCGATCCGCCCCCCGACACCGAGCCGTGGCGGGCCGTCCGCGATCGGCTCGCCCGTGCGGCACGCGTTCCTGAGTAGGTGCAGGGTGCCTCCCCGCCCCCCGATGTCTCGTGGCGGGGCATACAGCAGGTGCGAAGCCTGCGGCCACGGCGGAGGCGACGTTATCCGCCACCGTCAGGCCGCTGCGGGGGCCAGAATCTCCCGCAGTGCTCCGGCGATCTCGGGAAACTGGAACACGAATCCCGTGTCGATGGCCACCCTGGGGATCACCCGCTGCGAGGCGAACAACACCTGCGCAAACTCGCCGAACAGAAGTCGTAGCCCGATGTAGGGCGCGGGCATGAAGGCGGGCCGATGCAACTGGCGACCCAGCGCCTTGGTGAACTCGCTGTTCCGGACTGGATTCGGCGCCACCGCGTTCATCGGGCCGCGAATCGACGTCGTCTCGGCCGCGTGCAGGTACAGCCTCGCGAGATCGGTGACATGCACCCAGGGCATCCACTGCCGACCGCTGCCCAGCGGCCCGCCGGCTCCCAGCTTGAAGGGCGTGAGCATCTTGCCCAGCGCCCCGCCACCAGCGCCGAGCACGATGCCCGTGCGGGCTGTGACCACGCGGACGCCGAGGGCATCAGCGGCATGGGCTTCGTTCTCCCAGGCCACGCAGACATCGCCCAGAAAATCGTGGGCCGGACGGGCCGACTCGGTCAGCTCCTCGTCCCCACGATCACCGTAATATCCGACCGCTGATGCCGAGACGAACACGCTCGGCTTCTGCTCGGCCTGGGCCATCCCCTGCACCAGGTGCCGGGTGCCGATCACGCGACTATCCCGGATGCGGGCCTTCTGCGCGGCGGTCCAGCGGCCCTCGGCCACCGACTCGCCGGCGAGGTGAAACACCGCGTCGACCCCGGCGAAGGCCTCCGTGGGGGGCGGGCCTTCCAGCGGATCCCAGCGGACGATGCGGCCCGCGAGATGGCCGATCGACCGGCGGGCCCGGTCGGGATTCCGCGACAGCACCGTCGGGCGGTCGAGCATCCGCAGCAGCCGCGGGCCGACGAATCCCGTGCCGCCAGTCACCAAGGCCGTCATGTGGAATCTCCCAGATGTGGATGCGGGCCAGGGAAGGCACTCGAGCCCTGCCTATGCCAAACCGTGGCGGAAGTATAGACAGATGGTCCCCTTCCGTCGCCCACCGCAGACCGGCCGTTGATCACGTTTCCCCTTCCGCCGCGCAGCAGCCTTCGCCGCGACCTGCTCGTATCGACCGTCGATGCGATGGCGTTCAGCGTGATGGTGGGCTGTGGGGAGACCTACTTCGCCGCCTTCGCCTTGGCCCTCGGCTTCGGTCCGGTCGCCTCCGGGATGGTGGCCACGCTGCCGGTGCTCGTGGGGGCCGTGATCCAACTCGCGGCGCCGCTCGCGGTGGAGCGGGTGGGGAGCAATCGGCGGTGGGTCATCGCCTGCACGATCGTGCAGGCGCTGTGTTTCGTGCCGCTGGTCTGGTGGGCGATCCGCGGCCACGCCGAGCTCTGGGAACTGTTTGCGGCCGCCGCCGCCTACTGGTCGGCCGGGATGGCATCGGCTCCGGCCTGGACCGCCTGGATGGCCACGCTGGTCCCCGATCAGATTCGCACGCCGTACTTCGCCAACCGCAATCGGCTCGGGCAGTTCGGCGTGTTTCTGGGGTTCGTCGTCAGTGGCCTGCTGCTCCAGTGGGGCGAACAGCGTGAGGCGCTGCTGCCGGCGTTCGCGGGGGTGTTTGTCGTGGCCGGGCTGTCACGACTGGTGTCGACCCTGTGCCTCTGGGCCTGCCGCGAGCCGCGGCCCCCTGGTCGTGATGGTGGCGAGGCTATCCGGCTGCCGCTCACGAAGCGGATCATCGCCGCCATGGTTCGGATGTCACGGCGGCCGTCGGGCTCGCTGGTCACCTACCTCTGCTGCTTCGTGTTCGGTGCCCAGTTCGCCGCCCCCTACTTCACCCCATTTATGCTGCGGGAACTCGGCTTCTCCTACCACGCCTTCATGCTCGTGTTTGGCACGAGCTTCCTGGCGAAGGCGCTGCTCTTGCCCGCGATTGGCCGATTGGCGTCGCGGATTGGGTCGCTGCGGCTGCTCTGGCTGGCGAGCCTCGCGATCGTGCCGCTGGCCCTCCTCTGGCTGCCCTCAGGACACGTCGCCTACCTGGCCGGCGTGCAGGTCGTCGCGGGAGCCTGCTGGGCGGCCTACGAACTTGCCGTCATGCTGCTCTTTTTCGAGGCCGTGAACGCACGCGAGCGGAGCGGCGTGGTCACCGTCTACAACCTCGGCATCGCCGTGGCGACGGTCGCGGGCGCCGCCTGCGGCGGCCTGCTGCTGCGGGCGCTCGGCGAGACGTGGGAGGCCTACGCGACAGTGTTTGTCGTGTCGTGCATCGCCCGCCTCGCGGCGATCCCGATCCTCTACCGCGTGCGAAACACGAGCTGACGCTACGCCGCTGATCAGCCGGCCGGCATCGTCGCTTCGTGGGCGAGGCTGTCGAGAAACGTGCGGGCCTTGCCGTAGTCGCCCGCGGGGTAATCCTTCACCCGCTGCTTGAGCGCATCGACAAACTTCGACACGGTCTGCTGGATGGCCTGGTAATCGGAATACTGGATGCTGCCGCCGGTCTCCGCTCGGTGAGCAAACAGCGAATCGAGCCGGTCGCGGTAGGCCGCATAGCTATCGTCAGTGAGGATGAGCGGATACTCGATGTGTCCTGTGACCGGATCGAGTTGCGTGGAGCCGAGACGGGGCGGGGCAGCCATCCTCGCCATCCGGATCGCCTGCTCCTGCGTGACCCTCGGGCCCGCCTCCTCAGACCGCCTGTCGCGGTTCTCCTTCCGCATGTCAAAGTAGGTCTCGGTCCAACTGAGCCGGTTTTGGATGTCGGCCGTTTTGGCCTCCTGCCAGTTCTTGGCGGCCTCCGAGTTCTGCAGGTTCTCGGCGCCTCGCGCCCGGGCCATCTCCGACATCCCGTAGGCGGCCGCCTGGCCGGCCGTGGAGGCATAGCCGCCGCGGTTGAAGCCCATGCCCCCGCCCCACTGGGCCGAGGCCCCGGCGGCGGTGAGGATGCAACCGAGGGCAACGAGGGACTGACGAGTGGTGGACCGCGATGGCGAACGCATGACGAGCCTCGAGAGACGTCGGGTGGGATGACTTCCGCGCGTGGGCGCCGAAAACTCACGGTGCCGAAAAACCGGCCGTAAGTATACTCAAGTTGCCCAAGACGGGCGATGGAGATTTGAGCGGGGCGTGCCGGCGTGAGGCCGCTGCAGCCACGCGGTCGGAGACTCTTTTTGGGAGCATTATCCAGCATGATCCGCCTGAAGCATTCGCGTGAGACGCCCTTGGTGACGGCCTCGATGACGGCTTTGATGATGGCCTTGATCGGCACGGTCATCATGACGGGTTGCGCCGACATGAAGGCCAAGCCGCGGCCGGGTGAGCAGGCCGAAGCCAAAGCAAAGGCCAAGGCCGAGAGCCTCGTGAACGCGGTCGTCGCGCCAGCCACCACGGTTGCCGTCGAGCCGGCCCCCGCTCAGGCCCAGGCCACGCCGGCTCCTTCGATCGCCGCCGAGAGCGGCGGCACCGGGCCCTCGATCGCCGACCTCGTCAAGAAACTCGGAGCTTCCGCCGACAGCGCCTCGCGGGTGCTTGTGATCGATGAGATCGGAGCCCTGGGGCAGCCCGCGCTGCCGGCGCTCTCCGGGTTGGTCGCTGCATTCGCCGACGAGGATTCCCGGGTAAGGTGGCACGCAGCCCGCGCCGTCGGACTGATCGGAGAGGATGCCCGCTCGGCGATTCCAGCCCTGGTGACGCTTCTTGCCGACACCGATCCGATCGTGGTCACTCAGGCGGCGGCCGCTCTGGGCCATATTCGCGAGGATGATGGCCGGGGCCTGATCCCCGAAGCCGATGCGAAGGCCTATGCGACGGCAGTCGACCCGCTCGCGAAGACGACCGTGCATCCCGACGCCCGCGCCCGCCGGGCCTCGATGCGGGCGCTGCGACGGTACAGCATATCGCTTGCGGACATGGCCCCCATCGTCTCGAAGCAGTTGGCCGATGCCGACCCGGCCGTCGTCGTCTCGGCGCTCCACACCCTTGCCGACATGGACGACGACGCCGTGCCCTTGTTGATCGAGGCGCTCAAAGACCCGAAGATGCGGTACTGGGCCGAGGTGGCCCTTGCCGAGATCGGCCCCAAGGCTGCGGCCGCGGCAGAACCGCTTGCCAAGGCGATTGAGGTGGGCGAGGTGGAGGAACGGCTGCAGGCGATTCTCGCCCTCGCGGCCATCGGCGAGCCGGCCGCCGCCGCCGCGCCCGCGATCGTCGCGGTCCTCGATTCCAACGATGCTGCCCTGCAGATGCCTGCCGCATTCGCCCTCGGACGGATGAAGGCGGCCGCAGGGGATGAGAGCCTCGCCAAGGCCGTGGCGGGCGAAGATCCCTTCCTCGCCTCCGTGGCTTCGTGGGCCCGGGCCAGGATTCATCCCGACGACAAGGCCCTTGTTGACGATGCGCTTGCCAGGCTGCGTGTCGGACTGGCCAATCCGGATGCCGAGATCCGCAGCGGTAGCGTCTCGGGCCTCTCTGATCTCGCCGAGAGCCTCGATGCTTCGGCCCGCGAACAGCTCGCGGGCGAGTTCATGCCGCTGCTCACCGATGCCGACCCGGAGGTCGGGCAGGCAGCCGGCGGCGCGCTCGTTCGGTTGGGGTCGGCAGCCATGGCCACGCTGCAGCCAAAACTCGCCGATCCGGCGATCCGGCGAAACATCCTCGAAATCCTGGCGGCCATCGGGCCGGCTGCAAAACCGGCGCTGGGCGAAATCGTCGGGGCGCTGGGCGATGCCGATCCCCAGTGCCGTGGCGACGCCGCCATGGCCATCGCTGCCATCGGGCCCGATGCGGCCGAGGCTGTTCCTGAGCTGCAGAAACTCCTGGTGGATCCGGCCGCGGCCGGTGGGCTCCGGTATGTGGCGGCCTACGCCCTGGGGCGAATCGGCCCCGCGGCCGGCGCCGCGGAACCGGTGCTGCGGGAGCTTTCCCAGTCGAAGGATGAGCTGCTGGCCACGGTTGCCATCTGGGCGGCCCTGAAGATCGAGCCCAACGACGCATCGCTCTTCGAGTCGGCCGTGCCGCTGTTGAGGCGGGCGCTGCGGGGCGATCGCGAACTGGCTCGGCTCGAGGCGGCCGTGGCGCTGGGCGACATCGGCCCGGCCGCGGCGGCGGCGGTTCCGCTTCTCGAACTCGTGTCGGAGGAAGATCCGGCGAGGCAGGTGCGGGCTGCGGCTGCGGCTGCG
>QWQL01000158.1 GCA_003670825.1 Planctomycetota bacterium | reverse complement strand
GGGCATCAGCCGCGACACCTCGTCAGGCCCCTGATCGGGGCACAGCGGGCTGACCTCCTCGCCAACGAGGTGATAGATCGCGGCCAGCCCGCACTCGTGCTGCAACTCACTCATCGGCAGATGGCCTCGCTGGAACGGGTACGACGGCCCGAGCGGCCATCATAGGGATCACGACGTCGCCGCCTCAACCGTCGGGCACGGCTCGCGGGATTCCCGCTGAGCCGCCAACTGCAGCCGGGTGGCCTCGCGTGCCGCCACGAGGGTACGATACGCAGGCTCAGCGTCACCGCCGGTGGCGGTCACCCACCTGCCGCGTTGCCCATGACCGATCCGATCCGCCAGCAGATCGCAACCGCCGCCGACCTGATCGTGGTCAAGGTCGGCACGCGTGTGCTCACCGGCCCCGACGGCTTGCTTGATTCTGCCAGGATCGACTCGCTGGGGAGGCAGATCGACGCCGTCTCGTCTGGTGGCCGGCGGGTGGTGCTCGTGAGTTCGGGAGCCGTGGGCGCAGGAATGGGTCGGATCGGCCTCACGAAGCGGCCCTCCGAGCTCGCCCAACTGCAGGCAGTGGCGGCGATCGGCCAGAGCTGCCTGATCGAGGCCTACGAGCGGGCGCTCCGCGGCCGCGGCCGCCACGTGGCGCAGGTGCTGCTGGTTGCCGACGATCTACAAGACCGGGCCCGCTACCTCAACATCCGCAACACGCTCCTCACGCTCCTCGACCTCGGGGCGGTGCCCGTGATCAACGAGAACGACACGGTGAGCGTCGAGGAACTGCGGACGTCGTTCGGCGACAATGATCGCCTGGCGGCCCTGGTGGCGACGCTCCTGGGAGCGCCGCTGCTGGTGCTCTTGTCAGACGTCGACGGTCTCTACGACCGGCATCCTTCGGAGCCCGGCGCCGCGATCGTGCCCCACGTGCCGCGGATCGACGCGGCCGTCGCCGGGCTCGCCCACGACCGGCTCGGGGGCCTGTCGAAGGGGGGCATGGCCAGCAAGATTTCGGCGGCGCGGATGGTCACGGAGGCCGGCGGCAGTTGCATCGTCGCCTCGGGGCGTGACGATGGCGTGCTCGAGCGGGTCTGTCGCGGTGATCCCGTCGGCACGCTGTTCACCGGCCGCACCGCGACCATGCCGGCGTGGAAGCGGTGGCTCGGCTGGTCGGCCGACGCCCGGGGCACGGTGGTGGTGGACGCCGGCGCGCATGAGGCCGTGATATCGGGCGGCCGTAGCCTGCTGGCGGCCGGCATCCGCTCCCTCGACGGTGATTTCACGGCCGGAGACGTGGTGGCCCTCGCCGCCACCGACGGCCGCGTCTTCGCCCGCGGCCTCGTCAACTATCCTGCTGACGACCTGCGTCGGATCGCGGGGCTGAGAACCGAACGAATCGCCGAGGTGCTCGGGGCCATTCCCTACGAGGAAGTCGTGCACCGCGATAATCTCGCCGTCATCGACCGGAGCGAATCACCCGATCGCCAATGTTCCAGGAACTCCTGATTGTCCTCGCGCTGATCCTCGCCAACGGATTCTTCTCCGGGGCGGAGATGGCCATCGTCGCCAGCCGTCGTGGCCGTCTCCGGGCGTTGGCCGAGCAGGGCGACCGTAAGGCTCAGGCGGCCCTCGATCTCGCGTCCAACCCCGACCGGTTCCTGCCGACCGTGCAGATCGGCATCACGCTCGTGGGCACCCTCGCCGCGGCCTACGGCGGCGACCGGCTGGTCAGCGAGTTCACCGTGTGGATTGCCGACCATGCGCCTCCCGCGGTCGCCGCGGTCGCCCGGCCGATCGCGCTGACGGTGTTCGTAATGCTCCTCTCGTTCGTCACGCTGCTCCTGGGGGAACTGGTGCCGAAGCGGCTGGCCCTGCGGAAGGCCGAGGCCTTTGCCCGCCTTGCCGCCCCTGCGATGCAGCTCTTCGCCTGGATCGCCCGGCCGCTGGCCTGGGGCATGAGTGCCGCCACCTCGGCGGTGCTGTTTCTGCTCGGCACGAGCAAGCATTCGGAGCCGAGCGTGTCGGTCGACGACATCGAGCACCTCCTGCAGGCGGGCCGCGCGGAAGGGGTGCTGGAGGCGGTCGAGCAATCGGTCGCCAGCGAGGCACTCCGGCTCGGCGACCGCACGGTCCGCGACATCATGCGGCCCAGGATCGACGTCGACGCGCTCGATATCGAGACTCCGCAGGGGGAAATCCTCGGTGCGATTGCGATGGCGGGCTACTCCAGGCTCCCGGTCTACGAAGGATCGCTCGACCACATCATCGGCTACGTGTCGATCAAGGACGTGCTGCGGAGCACCTGGATGGGATGGCCGATCGCGCTGCGGAAGATCCTGCATCGGGCGATCTTCGTTCCCGAGACGATGCCTCTCAATCGGCTTCTCGAGCTCTTTCAGAAGGAGCGAAACCATCTCGCCATCGTGCTCGACGAGTACGGCGGCACCGAGGGCCTGGTGACACTCGAGGACGTGCTCGAAGAGCTCGTCGGCGAGATCCACGACGAACACCGTCAGGCCGAGGCGCAGGCCTTCGTCAAGCGGGCCGACGGGAGCTGGCTCGTCGACGGCAGCGCCGGCATCGAGGATCTCGTGAAGGAGCTCGACATCAAGGTCGAGCCGCTGCCGCGAGACTACTCGACCATCTCGGGTCTGGTCCTCGCCGAACTCGAGCGGATTCCCACCGCGGGCGACGTGGTCTCGTGGCGGGGGCTCCGCATCGAGGTCGTCGACATGGACGGCCGCCGCATCGACAAACTGCTCGTCAACCGGACGTGAGCGTCAGGGCTGCGGGGCTGCCCGGTCGACCACGTCCTGCAGCACGAACGACTTCGGGAACGGCTCGTCAAGCTGCTCCAGTAGTTTGCGATACCGGTCGACGACCTCGGCGATGTCGTCGGCGGTGAGCGGATCCTCCCGCAGCACCTTCGAGGCATCGAGCACCTCGCGCCAGGCGGCAAACGACTCTTCGTAGGCTGCCTTGGCCGCCTGCAACCGAGCAGCGCCAAACTCCTTGTCGGCCACCCATGTCCGCTCGCGGGCCCGAAGGGCCGGCTCGGTGACCTCGGCCTCGCACGAGGCCTTCCAGAAATCGAAGTTGACGATGTCTCGATAGCGGTCGATCATCGTCGCCCGCTCCTGGGCCTCAGTGTGTTCCCGGGCGAGCTCCTCGGCCCTGGCCCGCACGTCGGCCGGCGCCTGCCGTGCGACGGCCTTCCAGGTGACCGCCAGCTGGCTCTCGGCGGCGGAGGCCGCCTGCTGCTCGGCATCGGTGCGGTCCATCGGCGAGATCTCGACCGCCCGGCGCTGGTCCGCGGTCAACGCCTCGCGGCGGCTTTCCACGAGGGCCTGGAACTGCCCGGGGAGCAGCTTCTCGAGTTCCTCGGCGAGCAGGGCGGCCCGCTTTTCCTCCGATTCCCGGAGCCTCAGCTGGATCGGCACGCCCCAGCTCGTGGGGATGTCCCGTTCGGCGAACCGGGCGAGTTCTTCGTTGGCGAGCTTCCAGCCGTCCTTCGCCGTCGGGCCGAACTCGCCGTCGTCCTCCAGCCCCCGGGCGTAGTTGATCGCCGACATCATGGGCTCGCTGTGAAAGATCAGCGGCGTCGTCTTCAGCGGCGCCCCGCGGTCGGCCAGCGCCTGCCCGGCGCGAAACTTCTCCCGGGCGACGAGCCAGTTGTCGCGTTCCGGAAGCGTGCGGTCGGGATCGTCGCGGTCGTGGAAGTCGTCGTCGGCCTTGAAGAGCTTGCGGAACTGCAGTTTTTCATCTGACTTGCCGATCTTCTGGCCGATGAACCAGCCCATGCGACCCAGCAGCCGCGGCTCCCTGGTGTTGTAGGCGATGCCCTGCCGAAGAAACTCGATCCCCTTCATCACCCACGCGTACCGGTCACGGTAGTCGTCGAACTCGACGGAGATGTTGTAGGAGAGGTTGTGGGCTTGAAAGTCCCAGACAGAATAGAAGTTGGGCTGGAGCTTCGTCATCTGCTCGAGTGTCGCCGAGAGGTTGGCCCAGTCCTCCACTTTCTTGTAGTGGTTGGCCCGGTCCCAGAGCAGCGTCACAGCGATGTTCTTCAGGCCCAGGGTGGCGAATCGCATAGTCTCGCTGGTGGGATCAACCTCGCCGAGGTTGGCCTGCGAGAGTCCGAACGTGGCCCGCAGGCGGGCGAGCAGTCCGCCACCGCTGGCGGAGTCGGCGGGCTGGCTGAGCGCGGAGAGCGGCACCAGCAGCACCGCGATCGCCACCAGCATCAGCAGCGTGGCCGGACGCAGGCCGAGCCACGACGACTCGCCGCCGGAGCGCGACACAGACTGCGGCGAACTCATGACGCAATCTCCCTGGCCTTGAGACAGAACACGCCGGCAATGAAGAACGCGAGAACATAGCCGGCGGTCTCCGCGGCATGGGCCGCCAAGAGGTCGCCGGGGATGTCGAACCCTCCGGCGAGGAAGTCGCTCGTGCCCAGCGAGGACAGCGACGGAAAGATACCCGCAGCGAGCCGCATGGGAGCCAGCAAGACGGTGTCGATCACCTTCATGGCCTGCACGGCCGGCGTGGGATCGAGTTCGAGCGTGATGCTGGTCTGAGTGACGATCCGGTAGAGCGATTCGATCGGCCCGCCGCCGGGCACGAGCGAGGAGTCACCCGTCACCTGGCTGGTGAACAGGCGGGCGATGAACTCCCGGAACTGGCCGATGAGGAGCATGGCAAGGGCAGCGACGAGCGCCACGGGCCCGGACAGGAAGGTGCTGAACATCACGCCGAGGGCCGTGCCGATCAGCATCGAAAACCAGATCCCCAGGCAGCTCTTGGCGTAGTTGGTCACGAACGAGCCGTCGCCCGCCCGGAGGTAAAAGTCCGCCTGCGCCACGCCGTAGTACTGGGCCGGCTCGAGGCACTGCAGCCAGACCTCGATCCGGCCGTCGGAGACCAGATCGCGGAACAGGTCGACCTCCTGGAGCCCGCCCTCGGCCAGCACCGTGTTGATCCGCCGCGGAATCAGCAGCGAGTCGATCGTGAACTCACGCGCCACGATCGGCAGCGATTCGCTCCGCAGGCTGCTCGTCGGATTGCGGACCTGGATGGTGCCGTGGATCCCCTCCTCGATGTCCCCTTGGTAGGTGCGAAACACTCGCACGATCATCTCGAGTGGCAGCCCCTCCGGAAACTCCTCGGGCGTGATGCCCTCGAAGGTCCAGATCGCGGCCGCGGCCGTGCCCCCTTCGATGAACTGGCGATAGCCCCACTCGGCGCCGACGCTGATGCCCTTGGTGGCGGCGCGGCCCTCGCGGTCGAGGAACCGGAGCGTGCCACGCAGCGGTCGGCGGGCCTCGAGCAGGCCGATGGGCGCACCGATCGCGTAGGATAAGGACCGCTCGCCGGACTCGCTCGTGCCCGTGACCGTCACGCGGTGGCGATGCCCCTAGGCGGTCTCAGCCATGCCCTCACCCCGCCCATCGAGCACCACCCGGTGGCGGTGGCCACGGTCGAGGCTCGTGCGGCCCTCGGAGCCGGCCTGCCCGGCATCCACATCGGGTAGCGAAAAGAGATCGCGGGCCTCGAGCGCATGCCCGTGGCTCACGCTGCGAACTACGAACGCCCAGCCCGAGATTCCCATCAGCGCCAGCAGGCAGGTGCCGACCACCGCGAAGCCGAGGATCCTGCCGAGGACGATCTCCGCGGTCCGCACCGGCTTCGTGGTGACGGTCTGGATGGCCCGCGATTTGATGTCGGCCGGCAG
>QWQL01000143.1 GCA_003670825.1 Planctomycetota bacterium | reverse complement strand
CGTGCAAGCAATCTCACGCTCCGCGAGAATCCCCGCGATTTCGGTCAGTCGCTGTTCGGGCGTCTGCCCGCCGATGCGGCCGCGGTACACGTCGGCCAGCGAACCCGCGATGCGGTTGAGCAGGCCGCCCTTCAAATCGGGATCAGCCACGCTGCGAACCTCTTTCCAGAGGACCATCGCGAGATCCCGGAAGTTGTCGCCGCCGACTCGGCGACCGTCCGCGGTCAGCCGGTAGGCGTGCGCCGGTCGGCCTCGGGGCCGTGCGACAGCCTGCCTCTCCACCAGCCCCGATCGCATCAGGCGGTCGAGTCGCTGCCGAACAGCGGTCGCCGTCACGCCCAGCCGATCCGCGAGCTCACCGACCTCGAAGGCGGCATCGCCCCGAAGCAGGTCCAGCACGGCGGTATCGGACTCGCGACATGCGTCCACTTGGTGTCTCATACCCTTAGTTTTATGCCTCTGGCGATTTTTGACAAGTGCCGTTGCGAAAACTACGTCGGCAGACCTGGTTCCTCCGCGCTAGACTTTTCTGCGGGCCCGACACGACCCCCATCCCGCTCCACGCATCTTCCCGGAAAATAGCGGCCATGAATCCTGCTCCAAAGCCCCCCCCACTGACTGACAGCGCGTGGTTTTGGGCCGCCGTGTTCTCGCTCATGGCCCTCGCGGGCGTCGCGGCGATCGCCGGCAAGTTTGATGTCCGCCAGCGGCAGATCGAAGGCCGCTTCCTCGGGCGGCAACAGTCCGCGATCGAGCGGGATCGTCGGGCGGCCGGCCGGCCCGCCGTGGATCTCGCCGACTCAGCCCGTGACCGGGCCGAGGTGGCTCCGACGCGGATTGTGCCACTCTGGACGCTCGCGGTCGCTGCCGGCCTCGCCGCCGTCGGCTCGCTTGTCATGCTCGCCCGGGAGCAGCGGTCCGCTGTCGTCGCTGGCCGCGACTGAGGGCCAGGCAGGTCTGGAGTCCGCTCGCCGCCACCACGCATGACACCATCAACGACGGTTCGGGCACCGCGAACGTGGCCGCCGACAGGCCGGCTGCCGAGAAAGTGACGTAGGGCCCCGTATCGTACAGGCCGGTGCTCAAGAAATCGGCGGCGTCGAGGATGTCGACGATGCCGTCGTAACGAAAGTCGCCCTCCAGCCAACTCGCCGCCTCGCCCGTGTCAAACTTCCCAAGGGCCAGAAAGTTAGCTGCATCGAGAATGTCAACGACCCCATCGATGTTGGTGTCACCGGGAGCGGAGAAGGCCACGGTCATCGATCCAGCGCCGTTGTCGAGCCAGCCGATCGCCCGCGGAAGTCCCTGGGAAACCAGCGCGGCGACCGCGGATGATGTGATCCCGCTCGTGCCATTCCAGGAACCATCTCCCAGGCCCTCGCGGATTTTCTCGACCGTCGACACCGGCGTGAGGCCGCTGGCAGTGGTCAGAAGGCCGTCGTTGACGTCGACGCTGCCGCCCGCCGAGAGATCGAGACGGGCAAGCGAGAGTTGCAGCAACGAACCAACCTTCAGCGTGGCATCGACGCCTACCGTCACGTTGCCGTTGGGCAGTGCCGTCGCCGTCGCCAGCCGCAGCGTTCCCGACTGGACGGTCGTCGGGCCCGAGAGCGTGTTGGTGCCCCGGAGCACGAGCAGACCGAGTCCAGACTTCACCAATCCTGACGTGCCGGTGACCGCCGAGATCACCGACGCGGTCACCCCGCCGGCGACCGATACCGCCGGCGGCACGCCGAATGTCCCGCTGGCCAGCGTCAGCGTGCCGCCGGTGAGCGTGGTCGTTGACTTGAACTCGAGCCCTCCGCCCGCCGTCACGCTTCCCGCGATCGTGACGGACGATGGCGTACTGCTGAAGACTCCTCTGGATGTCCCGGTCCACGTCGTCCTCGCCGTGCCGCTGAGCCACGTCGTGGAGGTGCCACTCCAGACACCTATCCCGCCTGGCTGCGTGCCGCTCCCACTCCAGGTGAGTGGCGCCGCGGCGGGCGTGAGCAGGAACATGCGGCCGGTGCCGCTCGACGTGCCCACTCCTACGATTTGGCCAGACGCATTGATGCCCTGCGCCTCTTCCAGCACCCAGCCCTGGCCGGAGGTGTCGAGCAGGCCGTTGAGATTTCGCATCGTGCCCGACACGGTGACGAAGGCGTTGTAGATCGAGTCAGCGGCATCGACGAACGATCCCCCGACGACCTGGCCCGCATTGTTGATGCCGGTCGCAAAACTCGAGCGACCGCCGAGGGTGCCGAGGTCCCTCATCGATGTCGATCCGGTGACGATGAAGGCGCGGTTGTCGCCCGCGCCATTCGTCGAGAACCCGACGATCTGACCGGCGTCGTTGAGCGCGACGGCCTCGGCGTTCCCACCACCGAGCTGGCCCAGCCCCTTGACCGAGGTGCCGGTGTAGAACCAGGCAAACGAGTTGGCGAAGGTGGCGTTGTAGGCCACGCCGGCAACCTGGCCGGTCGCGTTGATGCCGTAGCCATACGACCACTCATACCCCAGCCCACTGGCCACAAGCGCGCCCAGGTCCGACATCGTGCCGCTGGTCCAGAGGAAGGCCCGGTCGGTATCCGCTGCGTTTGCGGAGAAGCCCGTGACCCTCCCTGAGGCGTTGACGCCGAAAGCACCGCTGTACGGCCCGCCAAGCGTGCCGAGGTCCTGCATCTGGGTGTTGCCCACGACGCCGTTGGTGCCCCCCTGCGTCCAGAGGAAGGCACGCAACGAACCCGACGCCGTCGTCGAGATGCCGACGATCTGGGCCGCTGCGAGCGTGGTATTGAGGCCGATGCCGCGGGTCTGGGTCTCCAGGCCGCCGAGCGTGCCGAGATCGGTCCGCGACCCCGACACCACGAGGAAGCCACGGCTTCGGCCGGCGACCTGATCGGTGATCGCCGTCCGCGGCCCATCGACCACGCCCGTGGGCCCACCGCCGGCATCCGTCGAGCCCATATCGGTGATCGTGTAGGTGACTTGGGCCGCCACGGGCCGGCAGGCGGCCGACGCCGACGCCACCAGCACCATGGCGAGCAGTTGCCTGATCATTCCGCACCCCTTCAGCCGATGATCGACCGCCGCCGCGATCGGTAGTCCCAGACCACGAACCGCTCGAGTTCCTTGCCGGCCGTGAAGAACACCCTGCCGTGGGCCGCTTCCGCGAGCCGGTAGGCGAACTGGATGTCCTCCCGCGACTGCGCCCACCCCGACAGCAGGAACACGTTGACCGTGATGCCCTCGCGGCGACAGGCCTCGGCCTCCCGCATCGTCGCCTCCTCCGTCCGCCGGTGCGGCGGGTAGAGCAGGTAGAGCTGGCTGCCCTCGAAGTGTGCGGTCGGCAGGCCGTCGGTGATCAGGATCACCTGGCGGTTGGGAGTGTCTTGTTTGGCGAGATACTGCCGCGACAGGGCGAGTGCGTGCTGGATGTTGGTGAAGTGGGGAGGCACGTCGGCCTCGGAGATCGCGGGATCGGCCATGTCGGCCCGCAGCCGCACGACCGAGTCGAAGATGGTGACCGGCTTTGGCATCAGCTTCACGATCTCGCCGGGAAGCCGGGGTTTCGCGAACGATGCCATCTCGATGAACTGGAGAAAGTCGCCCGGGTATTCCCGCAGCACCATCCCCTGCAGTGCCAGGGCCATCCGCTTCACGCTCACGTGCAGCCCGCCGTACCGCATCGAACCGCTCATGTCCATCACCACGGTCGTGGCGCACTTGGGCGTGTTCCGCGTGCGATGCACCTCGATGTCGCGCGGCGTGAGCCGCAGTGGACGACCGGGGGCATTGCCCTCGCCCGCCTGCCGCAGCAGCGCGTTGACGAGCGACCCCGGGATATCCATGTGGGCCACCGAATCGCCGAACTCGTAGGCCCGCGTCGGCACCGTTTCCACGGAGCCGTCGCCCGCCACGGCATCCTGATGCCGCCCCGTCCGCGACGGATCGAGCGCCGAGAAGATCCGTTCGAGGAGCTTGCCCTGGAAGATCCGCAACGCCTGCGGCGTCAGTTCGTAGCCTGTCTTCGTCTTCTGAATGCCCTGCTCGGCGGCGAGCCGTTCGACCATCTCCTGCACCTGCCGCCGCAGCATGTCGAGCTCATCCCTCTCGCCCCCCTCCAGATACTGACCGAGGGCCTCCATGTCGATCAGCGCCACCTTGGCATTTTTTCGGGCCTCCTCGAGTTGCTTGAGCAGTTCCTCGATCTGCTCCAGTCGCTCTTTCACCTCCAGGGCCTCGGGCACGGTGAGCTTCTGGCGGCCGCTGAACGTCCACGTCGCGGCGAGTTCATCGACCTGATAAACCTCGCCGAGCGTCTCGATCAAGCCGGCGAGTTGGCCGGCGAACCGCGACTGGTCGTCGTCCTGGGCGTACCAAAGCCGCTCGAGCTGCCGGAGCTGCTCTTCGCGGACCGCCTTGGCAAACCCCTCGCGAAACCTCGCCGGCGGCTGCATCCGCTCCGCCGCTTCGCGAAACCGCTGCCGCGACTTCTTGCGGACCGCGTCGGTCTCGAAGGTTTCCAGGATCTTCCGCCGCGCCTCCTCGAGCCGCCGGCGGATCGAATCGAGCGACGGCCCGAGTCCCTTGATCTGTTCCGGATCGAGCACGATCGCCTCGGCGAGCTGCTGTTCCGTAAGCTCCGACGCATCACCGAAC
This sequence comes from Planctomycetota bacterium, assembly GCA_003670825.1. Lineage (GTDB taxonomy): Bacteria > Planctomycetota > Planctomycetia > Pirellulales > UBA1268 > QWPN01. The sequence goes on along the minus strand of QWQL01000143.1, from coordinate 1,089 downwards.
TCGAGCAGGTGCTCCATCGCGGGTGTCACCAGGTCGACCTCAGCCGGCCGCGGCGGCGGAATCCGCGCCGGGTCGTACCGCTGGTATGTGTGGACAATCCCGCCGAGCGTGTCACGCGTGGGCATAGGGGGCCTCGTGCACGCGCCGGTTGCTGGAACGGCAGAAGTCTCCTCGCGGGGATATTTCGCGTGGCCTCAGCTCGAGGGGCTGGCCTCCAGCGGGCGAAATCTCCAACGCTCGTCGAGCTTCTGCCGATTCCAGCAACCTCCTCCGAGGTTGATCCGTCGGACGTGGCCTCGAATCGAAGGGCAGGCTCATCGGAAGCCTCCGGTGTCGTAGACGGTGCGGCCGTGGGACTGGATGCGGCTAATCCGCTCGGTGGCGTAGAGGCCGGCGAGCACGAACTCGATGCAACTGGCGCGGACGGCCGGATCCTTTGCGGCGTTCACCTCGAAGGCCTTCTCCCAGACCGCCGGCACATCCCCTACGATCGCCTCGTAGGCCGTGCTCGGCACCATGTCGCCCACTTCCACTTTCACGCCTTGCCCGAAGACCTTGGCGATCCCGTCGAGACCGTGCTCCTCGACGTACTCCTCGAACACCGTCGCGATCGCCTCGGCGATGACCGCTTCGAGCACCTGCCGCTCCGACATCTGATGGCTGCCCATCAGGTCGAGTTCCAGCTTGCCGAGGCTCGACGCCGCGAGGTGGCCGAGGTCGCTGATCCGCGGCACGGCCGGGCGTTCTCCAAGACGCGCTCCGCGCTGCCGGGCGCTGGCAATCATTGTCCGATAATTGGCGATGCTGAACCGAGCGCTCACGCCGGAAGCCTGGTCGATGTACTTCGATTTGCGAGCCGCGATGCTCAGCTCTTCGATGATCTCTTTCATGAACCGGGGAACGATCACCGGGAACGGCTCGCCGAGGTTGATGGCCGCTTCCTGTTCGAGAATCTCGATCCCCTGGTCGCGTTCTTTCGGATAGTGCGTGTGGATCACCGAGCCAATACGGTCTTTGAGCTGCGGAATCACCTTGCCGCTGCGGTTGTACGTCGCCGGGTTCGCCGAGAACAAAATCAGCACGTCGATG
>QWQL01000099.1 GCA_003670825.1 Planctomycetota bacterium | reverse complement strand
TCGGCCGGCGGGCCGCTTCCTGCGATCGGTCACGGACTCGAGATCGGGGGGGACATCCAGGCCACGACCAAAGGTCGTCGACTGTCGATCCCTCAAGTCGTCGCCCCCCTGTGTTCTCGAAACGTGTGCTCTCGAAACGAGCATTCTCGAAAGCGATGTTCTGGAAGGTTCGGCGTTTTCAAAATGCCGAGTTTTTCCAAGCGATCCGGAGATCACCGTGACTGTCGTGCCCAGAACCCGCTGACGACCTTCGCTATCGATGGCGTGATTCTGTGGAGCCTGCGACAGTTGTCAAGGACATGCGACGTGGGGAAGTGGTCTTCCAGCTTCCACCCGAGAAAACAGCCGATTGACAAAAAAGATTTTTTGATGCCAACCGTGCAAGCATTGTCGGCGCGGGTCGTCGTGTGGTGTGCTGTGTCGGGATCGCAGGTGAGCCCGGGCCCTTGGCCCGCCCGGTGGTGTGACGAATGGGTGCAGCCATGAACGAGTCAGAGCCGAATGACGATCCATTCGCTGTTCACGGTGGGTTCCTCGCCGACGACGCTGAAATGGGTGGGGGTGGCCCGCGGGATTCGGCCGTGGACGATGGCTCCGCAAGCGAGAGCCCGAGTTACTGGAGCCTCTCGCGGACGCCGTTGACGAGCCTTCTGTTTGCGATGCCGCTGGTGCTGGCCTACGAGGGGGGCGTGCTGCTGCTGGGCCGCGGATCGCCCCGCAATGGGGCCGACGTGTGGCTGCGGCAGTTTCTGGACGCCCTCGGTTTTGGTGCGTATTTCCTGCTGCCGACGCTCACCGTGATCGGGCTCTTGGCCTGGCATCACATCGAGCACGACGAGTGGCGATTCAGCCCGGCCGTGCTGGCCGGCATGGCCCTGGAATGCCTGGTCTGGGCCGCCGCCCTGATCGGTGTCGCCCGGCTCCAGGAACGGCTCTGGCCGCTCGCCGCGGCTGCGGCCGTTGACGAAGGTGTTCTCGCCCGACTGGTCGCCTTCTGCGGGGCCGGACTCTACGAGGAGGTCTTGTTCCGCCTGCTTCTACTGCCGGTGTTGGCCTGGAGTTTCGAACGGCTGGGGTTTTCGACGGTCTCCGCCGCCTGTTGGGCGGTCGTGACCTCGAGCCTGCTGTTCAGTGCGGCGCACTACGTGGGGCCGCTGGGCGATTCCTTTGCCATCTACAGCTTCACGTTCCGTTTTCTGGCGGGGCTGTTTTTCGCCCTGCTGTTTTCCATTCGCGGCTTCGGCGTGGCGGCCGGAACACACGCTGTTTACGACATCCTCGTGGGGCTGTTGTGAAAGCCTGTCTACCTCACCTTGGTTGTTGCGGTCTGGGATTCGTATACTGGGGTCGATCGAGGCGGGTCGGTGAATCAGACGTAACGTTTGTTCGTGCGGTGTGGTTGCGGTGAGGAGACATGACGTGATATCCCTGCGACCCAAGGTTGGCGAACTGGTGTTCCAGCTCTACGGGCGGACGCTGCACCCGGAGTTGTTCGAGATTCGCGGCACGAGGTCGATCGATCGCGGTAGCTACACGGCGACGATCTCGATCACCACTGCCGGCCATCTGGTGACATGGCGGAGGGACGGCCTGACGCTCACCGAAGTGGCCACGAGCGGGATCCAGCCCCTGCCCCAGAAGCGGCGACTGCTCTCCCATCGCATTGCGGGCGAACGGAGTGACCGGATGGAGTGCCGGGGAGGAGCCTCGTACCAGACGTGCTTCCAGCTGGAGTCGGTTCAGCAGGAGGTGTTTTGGGCCTTTCAGCAGGAACTGGTGGAGGCGGGTTCGAAGCGGGGGCTGCTCCACCGCTTCGAGTCGGGGGGCCGAGTGGCGCTCGGAGCCCTGAGCTGGATCGACGTCGAGACGCGTCCTCGCAGCCTAATCATCCAGGCCTTTCACACGTTTCCCGACGACATGGCGATCGTGAAGAGCCAGTCGGTATTCGAGTCGCCCTGACCCGTGTGCCGGTCCGCCGGCCCCGTTCCCCCGGATGACGTCTCCATGCCCACGTCCAAGGCCGCCTCCCAGCCCCGCATGCCCCGCGTATTGATTGCCGACGACAACGAGCCCAATCGCGAGTTGCTCGAGGTGTATCTCTCCGACGTCACGTGCGAGATCGCCACAGCCGTCGACGGGGCCGACACGCTCGACAAGGTGGCGGCGTTTAAGCCCGACGTGCTGCTGCTCGACGTGATGATGCCGAAGCTCTCGGGTTTCGAGGTCTGTCAGCGGCTGAAATCGGACGCGGCAACGAGCCCGATCATGATTTTGATGGTCACCGCGCTCGGTGAGCTTGGCGATATCGAGCGGGCGGTAGAGGCGGGTACCGACGATTTCCTTTCCAAGCCCGTGAACCGCGTGGAACTCGTCAAGCGGGTCGAGAACATGCTCAAACTCCGGCACGTGACCGACGAACTGGAGCGGCTGCGGAGCTACATCCGCACCATGGACGACGATCAGCCACCACGATAGGAACCGGCCGCACGGGAAACCTGTGGTGGTGTCCGAGGGGGTGCCAGTGTTCTCACGGCATCATCGTTGGGCATGGTGCCGCAGAAGGAGCCTGGGGCGACCGGTTGGCCTGCACGCTGCGGGCCCGCACGCTGCGGGGCCCGCACCCAAGGCGCCGCGTCACACCACCGAGCGCTTCATGCCGACGTGGTCGAGAACGCGGATGGTCGCCGGCGACTTGTTGAGCACGTAGAAGTGGATGCCGGGCACACCGGCTTCGATCAGCTCCTCGACCTGCCTGGCGGCAAACGACACGCCTGCGTCGAACTGGGCGTTCTCGTCGGCACCGGCCGCCTCGAAGCTCTGAGTGAACGAGTCGGGGAGCCGGGCCTTGCAGAGGCTGGCGATGCGGCGGACCTGGGTGTAGTTGGTGACCGGCATCACGCCTGGCACGATGGCCGCCCGGATGCCGCGGGCCGCGCACTCGTCGCGAAACCGGAAGAAGTCGGCGTTGTCGTAGAAGAGCTGCGTCACGATCACGTCGCCGCCGGCGTCGCACTTCCGCTTCAGGTTGTCGAGATCGGCCTCAGGACTCACCGCCTCCTGGTGCGTCTCGGGATAGCCGGCGACGACGATGCCAAACTCCGGGAACTCCGCCCTGATGAGTGACACGAGTTCCGATGCGTAGCGGAGTCCACCATCGACCGGGCGAAAGGCCGTCTCGCCCTTGGGTGGATCGCCGCGGAGCGCCACGATGGCCGCCACGCCGAGTTGGAGAGCTTCGCGGAGATACTCGCGGAGTTCGGCTACGGAACTGCCCACGCAGGTCAGGTGGCTGGCCACGGGCAGGGCGTGGCGGGCCATCACGCCCTTGAGCACGTCGAGCGTGGTGCCCCTCGTCGATCCGCCAGCGCCGTAGGTGCAGGTGATCATGGCTGGGTCGAAGGTCGTGAGTTCTTCGACGGTCTGCCACATCGCCTGCTCCGACTCCGGCGTCTTCGGGGGGAAGAGTTCGAAGGAGAGACCGAATCGTCCGCTGCTGTAGGCGTCTTTGATCGACACGGCGTTACGATGCCTCCGTAGGGGAGTGAGCTCGGGGAAAGATCGCGGGGGAAACCGAAGGGATCCCAGGCATTCTAGCCGCGCCGCCCGGATGGCTGGCATGGCCTGCGGCGGGTTCGTAGGATCGTGCCCCAAGGAGTGCAATTCTCCCGAGCCGGAGTGGCGGAATGGCAGACGCGGCGGACTCAAAATCCGTTGCCCGCAAGGGCGTGTGGGTTCAAGTCCCACCTTCGGTATTTGTTTTCTGGGGGTTTTTGATCCTCGGGAGTTGGGCGGCTCCCGAGGACAAAGTGGCGAACCCATTCTGAACCCATAACTCGGGTCTCAGAGAGAGAATCTCTGGGTGGTGCAACCCAAGGGAGGGCACGAGATGCCACGAGGAAAGAAGTTCACGGCGGAGCAGATCATCGAGAAGCTCCGCGAGGCTGAGGTTGGGTTGGCTCAAGGGAACACCGTGCCCGAGGTGGTGCGGAAGCTTGGCGTGACCGAGCAGACGTATTACCGTTGGAAGCGGGAATACGCCGGCCTGCGAACGGATCAGGCCAAGCGGTTGAAGGACCTCCAGAAGGAGAACGCAAACAGCCGAAGCGACGAAGGCTCTGGCTTGGAGACGGGTCGTGCATTCGGCTACGCGCGACGCACCGGAACCACGTCTGGAGCTACGACTTCGTCATGGATCGGACGGCGGACGGCCGCGCGTTCCGGATGCTGACGATCGTGGACGAGTTCACACGGGAATGCCTGGCGATCGACGTGTCGAGGAAGTTGACGAGCGAGGACATCTTGGAACGGCTGAGCGCCCTGTTCGTGCGCCAGGGTGTGCCTGACAACATCCGCAGCGACAACGGCAGCGAGTTCACCGCGACACGAGTGCGGGAGTGGCTCGGCCGGGTCGGGGTGAAGACGCTCTCCATCGAGCCTGGATCCCCTTGGGAAAACGGCTACACCGAGAGCTTCAATGGGAAGCTGCGGGATGAGCTCCTGGCCCGCGGGGTGTTCGATACGCTGCTCGAGGGCAAGGTGCTCATCGAGCGTTGGCGGAAGGGATACAACACGGTCCGACCGCACAGCTCACTCGGGTACCGCCCCCCGGCCCCGGAGTCGCGCCGCCCCTGTCCGCTTGCTTCGGCTACGCCTCAGCCATAAAAAAGGCTCTTGACGACACGCCCAATACTATGTGGTAGTTCAACACTACTGCACGCTGAACGTGATGACCATGAAAACAATCTCGGCCGCCGACGCCAACCGCCATTTTTCCCGCGTCCTCCGCGAAGTGTCACAGGGAGAGCATGTGACTGTGGTGTCGCGCGGCAGGCCCGTGGCGACCATCGCACCGGTTCGCGGGAGCGGTCGCGAGCGGCAGGCAGCGAAACGCATACTGCTCGAGCGATTGCGACAACAGCCAGCGGCTGGGGCCCGCAACTGGACCCGTGACGAACTCTACGAGAACTGACCGTGCGGGTCGCCATCGATACCAACGTGCTCGCATACGCCGAGGGTGTCGGAGATGCGGAGTGGTGTCGGAGATGCGGAGCGGTGTCGGGTTGCCATCGGACTCATCGAGCGGCTGCCCGAGCCGGCCGTCATGCTGCCCGCGCAAGTGCTTGGAGAGTTGATGCTGGTTCTCACGCGAAAGGCGGGGCGGACTCGCGAGGCTGCCCGCGACGCCGTGCTTGGCTGGGCCGACTCATTTGACGTCAGCGACTCAACGTGGGCTTCGTTTCAGTCGGCGTTCGATCTCTTCGGGAAACACGAGTTTCGAATGTGGGACGCGCTTGTGATGGCGGTTGCTGCAGAGAATCACTGCCGCATCGTGCTCAGTGAAGACCTTCAGCATGGTTTCACATGGCGCGGCGTGACGCTCGTCAACCCATTCCTGCCGGATCAGTCGCCCCTGCTCGCGGCCATTCTCTCGCAGGATGACTGAATTGCGCGAGCGAGGCGGGTGTGGCCTGCCTTGGAAATCCTGATCTGGACGATTCTGACGCGTTTGGGCGAACCGCTCGAGCCGCCGCCGCGTTCCCGACCCTCTGACAGGGCGGCTGCTGAAGAACCGTAGAGCCGCGTGCCCACCGCTGGCGGGGGGCGGCATCCCGCCAGTAGTGTACGGGAGATCACTACTTCCGTCCGCCCGCCGCTCTGCCCATGGTCGCTGCACTCTGCGGATTTCCCGCGCGGCCCAGCCTCCGGCCGCATGCCGGCCCGGCACCACGCCGCCGCTACGAGCGTCGCCGCCCCGAGAAGACTCCCCTCCACAAGATCATCTCCGAGAACCTCGCGA
>QWQL01000011.1 GCA_003670825.1 Planctomycetota bacterium | reverse complement strand
GTATCCCGAGGATTTATTCCATGAAGATCGCATTTCTTGGCACTGGGTTGATGGGTAGCGGCTTCGTTCATCGACTGCTGGCCGAGGGGCATACGGTGCACGTGTGGAACCGCTCGCCAGCATCAGCGCAGGCGCTCGTAGCCCTTAGCGCCAAGGCGTTTGCGGCCTCCGCCGACGCGGTGGCGGGAGTCGAGCGGGTGCACCTGTCGCTGGCTGACGACGCTTCGGTCGACGCGGTGCTTGAGCCGCTCGCCGACGTCATTCCCGCATCGTGCTGGATCCTCGACCGCACGACGACCACGCCGAGTGCGACCGGTGAGCGTGCCCGCCGCTGGGTGGGACGGGGGCGGGTAGGATATTCGGCTGATGGTGGAGGAGGCGGCCGAGCACGGCTGCCCGTTGGTCGTCATGCCGACAGTGGCGGCCCAATACGATGCGGCAATCGCTCGCGGCGAGTCAGCGATGGATTCGTCCGCCGCATTCCGGCACGTGCCGGTTCGAACGACGCTTGAGCCATAGACTGCATGATCAAGCCAGCGTGGGCACCGACGGCCGAGCGGCTGAATGATCCCGTGAATCGGCTGGTGGCAGCGGCTCGGCCGCTAAAGGTCATCCTGTTTGGCGGAGCGGAGCCGACTCCCCGTTGTCGTGGCCACGTGTAGGATACCGGTTCTGCGTGGCAGCACGACCCGGGAATCGGGGAGTTTTCCATTCCCGCTGAACGTTTTTGCGCGATGAAATAAATCTCAGACTTTTGCCGGGTAGTTCATCTCGGCATGGAAGGTTGCAGTCATGACACTTCATGTAAAAAAAGGCACCGACTGGAAATCCGTCTACGCTCAGGCCAGGTCGTTAGCGCCAGAAGCCTTTGAGACGGATCGCATCAATAACCTGATCATGGGCGAATGGGCTTCGGTCGGAACACCGTCGGCCCACGTGAATCCAGTGGATCAAATGCCGATTGTGGGTCCGCCTAAAATAGACCACCAAACCGCTATCGATGCCGTAGCGGCGGCTGCCCGCCAGCACAAGTCCTGGGGTTTGGTGAATCTCGACGAGCGCAAGGCACGGGTGAGTGCCGGATTGGTGGGTCTTCGCGAAGCTCGCGACACAATCGCCCTGTTGCTGGTCTGGGAGATTGGCAAACCGTGGAGACTGGCGTGCGCCGATGTCGACCGCTGCATCGACGGAGTGGAGTGGTACCTGACCCAAATTGACCGTCAGCTCAAGGGTCGTTCACCACTCAGTGGGCCGATTTCCAACATCGCGTCATGGAACTACCCAATGAGCGTGCTCGTTCACGCAGAGTTAGTTCAGGCGCTGGCCGGAAACGCTGTGATCGCGAAAACACCCTCGCAGGGAGGATTTCACTCACTCACCCTTGCCCACGCCATGATGGCTCGGGCGGGCTTGCCCGTGACTCTCGTAAGCGGCGTTGGTGCCGATTTGAGTGATGCACTGGTCTCTTCGCCCGAGCTAGGTGCCTTCGCCTTTGTTGGTGGAAGGTCGAATGGCCGTGCCACACTCGAACGCCTTGCCGACTTCAACAAGCGTCACATTTTAGAACAAGAAGGTTTGAACGCTTGGGGGGTTTGGGATTTCAGCAAATGGGATTACCTCGCTCCCCTCATTCGCAAAGGCTTCGAGTATGCGAAGCAACGGTGCACCGCCTACCCGCGGTATGTCGTGCAGCGACGACTTTTCCCTGCTTTCCTCGAGATGTACATGCCGATCGTGAAAGGGCTGAGGTTCGGCCATCCATTGGCGGTAGAGAATGACAATGACGAACTTCCAGACCTTGAGTTCGGCCCAGTGATTCATAAGACCAAAGCGGATCAGCTCCGCGCTCAGTTCAATGAGGCGATCAACACGGGAGGAATCCCCCTCTATAATGGAAATCTCGACCACGGTCGATTTATACCGGGGCAAGACATTTCGGCGTATGTTGCACCTGCCGCGGTTCTCGAACCACCACGGGCGTGGTCGCTGCACCACTCGGAACCGTTCGGCCCAATCGACTCTATTGTTCTGGTGGATACCGAGGCTGAATTCATTGCCGCGATGAACGTGTCAAATGGAAATCTCGTGTCTTCCGTGGCTACCGATGACATGGTTTTCGCGAAGCGGATTCGCGAAGAAGTTTCGGCCTTTAAATTCGGCGTCAACCTCACTAGGTCTCGGGGTGATCGCGACGAGGTGTTTGGAGGGCTTGGCGCATCGTGGCGCGGTGCATTCGTCGGAGGAGACTTACTCGTGGACGCAATCACTGATGGCGAGAGGCCTATCTACGGAAACTTCAAGGGCGGATCACGATTCCCCGAAGGTCTCGACCTCTAAGAATGTGGCCTGTTCGGTCACGAAACGCAGTTCGTGTACCGTCTCTTCTGTAAATCACCGGTCCGGGCAGGCCCATACCGGCCGCCGATTTGAAAAGGCGGGTTATCGAGGTTTTCTTGGAAGCGTCTTAGGCTTCCTCGCGACGTACTCCCAAAACGGCCGAAGGCCCGCATCGCGCACCCGGTGATCCCCTCTCGGCCACGAGGCGGTGTGTCGCAAAAAGCTCAAGACATTGCAGCTTTATGGACGATGGCCAGGGCATTGCTTGACACCCTTCAAGCACCCTTCTAGGCTCGTTGGATGGCGAGCCGCCCTCGACATACCAATCCTCACATCGAAGCAACGCTCGCTGCGGCGGAGGATCGGGGGTGGCGCGTCGAAAAGGCCGCCGGCGGCCATGCCCATGTGTGGGGGCGAATGCTCTATCCCCAGTCCACGAGAGAGGGATGCGTCGTCTTCGTCCATTCCACGCCACGGAACCCGCAGGCGCACGCCCGCCATCTCCAGAAACGGGTGGACGGCTGCCCGCACGTGGAGAACTGCGAACAAGGAGAAGTCCCATGAGGGAAAAGCCAATGTCTGAACGGGAGTACGATTTTTCGCTGATCTTGTCCGGCGTCACCGAACTGACCGAGGACCAGGCCGAGAAGCTGTTTGCGGCGGGGTGCGACGATGCGACTCCGAGCGTGATCTACGGACGGGTGTGGCTTGAGTTCTCCCGCATGGCGACGTCCTACAAGGAAGCAGTGCTGTCCGCTATCCGTGATGTCCGGCGAGCGAATATCGGGGCGGATGTCGAGCGGATCGATGAGTGCAACCTCATCACCCTGTCTGAGATCGCCAGGAAGATCGGTAAGACGCCACAGTACGTGCATCAACTCGTTACGGGTGCCCGGGGGCCTGGGCGATTCCCACCGCCGGAGTGCCATCTGACGGATACCGTTCTGTTGTGGCCGTGGTGCGCGGTGAGCCTCTTGTCAGTCGGCGCGCATAACCGGCCAGTGATCGGCGCCTGATCCCGGCCATCTTCACGGAGCATTCTGACCTACAGGTCTTCTAGCGGCATTGCCGCAGAAGGAGGCCTGCTATGGCGAATGTGCTGAAGATGATGATGGTCGAGGCGATTCATTCACTACGATCGGCAGGACTGTCCTGCCGTGAGATCGCAAGACGTCTTGGGATCCATCGGGAGACAGTCTCTCGGCACCTGCGTCTGGGCGGTGAGCCGGTTTTAAAACCGGCCAGCGCGCCGATTTTCCCGGCCGGGTCCGAGGTGGGCGTGGCCGGTTTTGGCGCGCCGCCCGGCCCGGAGGTGGCTGGTTTTGACCCGCCGACCGGCTCGCCGCGGAGTCAGGCAAGCGGCGCGAGCCCTTGGCTGGCATGGCTTCTCGAGCAGCGGGAGCGAGGGCTGTCGGCCAAGCGGATCCATCAGGACCTCCTGGTCGAGCACTCCGCCGCCGCCGAGGTCAGCTACGACAGCGTGCGGCGGTTGATCAAGCGGCACGGGGCCGCCAGGCCCGTGCCGTTCCGGCGGATGGAGAGCCCGCCGGGATTCGAGGCTCAGGTGGACTTCGGGACGGGCGCTCCGGTCATCGGGCCCGACGGCCGACGACGCAAGACGCATGTGATCCGGGTCGTCCTCTCGCACTCCCGCCGAGGCTATAGCGAGGCGGTCTTCACGCAGTCAACAGACGACTTCATCCAATGCCTGGAGAACGCCTTCGAGCACTTCGGGGGTGTGCCCCGCACGATCGTCATCGACAACCTCAAGGCCGGGGTGCTCAAGGCCGACTGGTTTGACCCCGAGCTCAACCCGAAGCTTGAAGACTTCTGCCGTCACTATGGCACAACCGTGCTCCCCACGAAGCCGAGAACGCCACGGCACAAGGGTAAGGTTGAGCGGGGCGTCGATTACGTGCAGGAGAACGCCCTCAAGGGGCGAACGTTCTCCAGCCTCAACGCCCAGAACCAGCATCTCCAGGAGTGGGAGAGTCGCACAGCCGACACCAGGATTCACGGGACCACGAAGAAGCAGGTACTGGCCTACTTCAACGAAGCGGAACGGGCAGCCCTCCTGCCGTTGCCATCGAACCGTTTCGAGAACTTCCGTGAGGCCAAGCGAAAGGTCAGCCGCGACGGCCATGTCGAGGTCGCCAAGGCGTTCTACTCAGTGCCTCCTGAATACCTCGGCCGGGAGGTCTGGGTCCGCTGGAATGGCCGTAGCGTCCGGGTGTTCAACGACCGGATGCAGCAGATCGCGATTCATGCCAAGCGGGATCACGGCCGCTACAGCACCGACGCCCAGCACCTCGACCCTACGAAGATCAACGGGCTTGAACGCGGCATCGCCTATCTATTGGGCAAGGTCCGGTCGATCGGACCCCAGACGCATGCCTGGGCCGAGGCCGTCGTCGATGCCCGGGGCATCGAAGGCCATCGGGTGGTGCAAGGACTCCTGTCGCTCACCAGGAAGCACACCTGCGCGGAGCTCGAACGAGCCTGCGAAATAGCCCTCGCCAACCAATGCTATCGCCTGCGGCTGCTACGACAGCTGATCGCGCGGCAGGCCGACAGGCAGCAGCCACTCGAGTTTCTCGCCGAGCATCCGATCATTCGGCCGCTCGATGACTATGCCGCCGTGGTCGCTCGGGCGATCCATCGCCGCCAGAGTCGCCCATCCCTGGGCGAAGGTTTTGGGAGCCATGGCACAGGCATCCATTCCAGCAACCAAGACCATCGCCCCGCAGGCGTGAACCTACGGGGCGACGGATGCCTGTGGTCCGGGTATCGCTCGTCGGGTTGCTCCTCAGCAGAGCCCGACTCCTGTTCACCGGACACGCCAAGCGTAGCTCCCGATCCATCAGCGTGACGGATCGGGGTTGTTCTGTTTCCTCTCGGCCCAGGAGCCACCTGCCATGCACGACCACCTCCGCTCCATCCTTCGCTTACTCCGGCTCTCCGGGCTCGCGGCCTCACTCGACGTCCGGATTCAAGAAGCCCAGGCCAGCCGCCTGAGCCACCTCGAGTTTCTCGAACTCATCTTCCAAGACGAAGTCGCCGTCCGTGATCATCGCCGGATCGACCGCCGCACCAAGTTCGCGGGCTTCCGGGATCTCAAGACCCTCGATCAGTTCGATTGGGAGTTCAACACCTCGCTCCCGCGCAAGCAGCTGTTTGAGCTGGCCACCTGCAGGTTCTTAGACGACGCCCGAGACATCCTCCTCATGGGACCGCCAGGCACCGGCAAGACCCATCTCGCCCAGGCCATCGGCTACGCCGCCATCAAGCAGGGCCGAACCGTTCTCTATCGTTCCGTATTCGACGTCGTACGAGACTTCCTCCACGAAGAAGCCCTCGGCGATGACGACGCCACGCTCGCCCGCTACCTCCGCCCCGATCTCCTGATCATTGACGACATGGGAATGAAACAGCTGCCCAAGCGGAGCGGTGAATACCTGTTCGAGATCAT
>QWQL01000103.1 GCA_003670825.1 Planctomycetota bacterium | reverse complement strand
CTTGGGCGCGTCTTGGGATTGTCTTGGGAGCGTCGTGAGCGGTCGGTCGGCTAGCGCTGCTGCAGGTATTCCTCGACCCGTTCGGCCTTCCGAATCAGGTACGGTACGTATTCGCTCGTGGACTCCGCGAACCGCTTGAACGTGCCGAGTTGGGCCTCGAACTCCTCGGCGAACTTCTGCTGCTCTTGGTCGCGCCACGTGGCGCTGAGGCCGGCGAGCTGCCGCTGCACCATCTGCATCTGGGCGACGACCTCGTCGCTGAACTTCCGCAGACTGCCCGCAAACCGGCGGAGTTCGGCCGGATCGACGATCGCCTGTCCCATGATGGGTGTCCCCCTTTTCGTGTGGCGCGGTGGAGTAACCATCCATATCCTACCGGGAAACCGCCACCGGTGGACACCGGCCGCCGCCCGGCCCCGCGCTGGGAATCCGGGTCCGCTGGGCATAGACTCCGCTTCACTCGTCCCTTGCGCCCTCCGGAGTCGCCCACCGATGCAGCCCGCCCCCCAGCCCGGAGTTCAGCCCGGAGTTCAGCCCGGCCATCCTCCGCACGGCGGCCACGGCGCCGCTCATGCCGCCGTGGAGACCGCCATCGAACCCTGCACCGGCTGGCACTGCAGCCACTTTTTCTACACCTTCGACCGGCCACGGCTGGCAGGCCTCACCCCCGCCGCGCGGGCGGAGGCCCTGCGACAGTTCGCGGTGGCTCTCGATCCTGCCGGTCCGCATGCCCCCACCCGGATGCAGCCCTGGATCGTGGCGGGTCATAAGGCCGACTTCGGCGTGATGGTGCTCGACCCGCATCCCCTGAAGGTCGATGCCGTCCACCAGCGGTTGCTGGCGGGTCCGCTCGGTGAAGTTCTCCTGCCGACTTACTCGTTTGTGAGCCTGACGGAGGTGAGCGAGTACGTGCCGACGATTGAGCAGTACGGTCAGCGGCTGGCTGCGGAGGGTGAGGTTGTCGACAGCCCCTCATACAAGGCGAAGGTCGCGGGCTACGCGGCCCGTGAACCGGCCATGCGGCAGGCCCGGCTCGAGCCAGAACTGCCACCATGGCCCAACGTCTGCTTCTATCCGATGAACAAGAAGCGGAAGGTGGGGGAGAACTGGTTCACGCTCCCCGCCGCCGAGCGGAGCCGACTGATGGCCGAGCATGGTGCCTCCGGCATGAAGTTTGGTGGCCGCGTGACGCAGCTGATCACGGTGTCGGTGGGCCTCGACGACTGGGAGTGGGGTGTGACGCTCTGGGCAAGGCGGCCCGATTGGCTGAAGGAGATCGTCTACACGATGCGATTTGACGAGGCGAGCGCCCGCTATGCCGAGTTTGGACCGTTCTACATCGGCTACGTGGCCACGCCGGAGCAGATCCTTGCCCACTGCCACGTGGCGTCGAGCGGCGTCGAGCCATGACACGTCCACACGTCACCTGACAGACGCCACTCAGGCTGCTTGCGTCCGCCCGCCGGTCAAAACGGGACGTCGTCGTCGGCGGCGGCTTCGGAGAGGGCGTCGTTCGCATCGACGCCACTGGAGCTGCCGGCCTCCCGGCCGCCAAGTTCTGAGAGCCTTCGAAACGACAGGGCCTCGGCCGTCAGGAAATACTTGGCCTCGCTCGCCTCATCCCGCTGCCAGCGGCGGCCACTGAGGCGATACGTCACCTCGATCTCCTCCCCCACGCTCAGGTCGTCCACCTCGTCGCAGCCATCCTTCACGAACTCGACGGGAATGAAGTTGGTAAACGTGCCCTTCGCCTGCTCGAGCACCACCAGCCGCTTCCGAAAGCCTTTCTGCCCGAAAGTCTTCACCTCTTCGATCAGATGGACGACGCCGCGGACGGTTGGGTTTTTCATGCCAGTGCCTGGTGTGCTCGTGGGGAGGGCGGTGCCACCGCCGAGGTGATTCCGAGCCGCTCCAGTCTTGGAACTCTCACGCGGCGACCATCGTACCGCGGGCTCCGCTGGCTGTCAGGTGTCGCACGACGGGCTGCCGGGGATCGATATTCACTGCGTCAGGCCGTACGGCGGTCCGGCGGTGCTGGTTATGACGGCTGTGCGGCCCCATCCGCAGGCATCCCAAATGCGAACTAGACTCGCAGCGTCCCTGCGGCGGGTCGACACCCCACGGGGAGCATCGATGCACGGCGCGAGGAAATGACGATGAACACGCTCCAGCGACTCCAGCTGACGACGCTCGGCCCGATCTTCGGGCTGGTGGCCCTGTCGGTGCTCGCGTTTGCCAATCAAAACACGCTCAACAGGGCGCAGACCAATCGCTACGAGTCGTACCGCCTGGCCCATGAACTCCGTGCCAGTTCCGACGAACTCACGCGGATGGCACGAACGTATGTCGTCACGGGCGATCCGGCCTTTGAGCAGGCCTACTGGCACATCCTCGACGTGCGGAATGGCATCAAGCCGAGGCCTGATGGCCGCACCGTTTCGCTCCGGCAGCTGATGCAGCACCAGGGGTTCTCGGCCGCCGAGTTCGCGAAACTCAAGCAGGCCGAAGACAACTCCAACGCGCTGGTGGCCACTGAGACGATCGCCATGCATGCGATGAAGGGGGAGTTCGGCGACGGGATCGGGGGCTATACGCGGAAGGGGGAGCCCGACACCGAACTCGCCCAACGCATCATGCACGACGAGAAGTATCACGATGACAAGGCTTCGATCATGGATCCGATCGGCGAGTTCGAGGAGATGCTCGACCGCCGCACCGACGTTGCCGTATCGGCAGCGCGAACCCGCAGCGACCGGTTGATGCTGCTCGTGATCGGCCTCGCCGCCCTGGCGGCGGTGATCGCGTGGCTGAGCATCCGCCGCCATGCCCGCAGCCTGCGGCTGGCCATCGACAACCTCGCCAACACGTCGGAATACGTCGCCAGCGGTGCGGCGCAGGTCGCGGCGACGAGCCGGTCGCTCGCGGAAGGAGCGGCGAAACAAGTGGCGTCGGTCGAGGATATCGCGTCATCGTCTCGCGAGACGAGCGCGATGGCCGGCGTCAATACGCAGAAGAGCTCTGCCGCCGGCGAACTGGTCGGCCGCGAGCAGGATCAGTTTCAAAGCGCCGATGCACTGCTCGGTGGGATGGTGACCGCGATGGACGATATCGACACCGCGGGGGGCCGGATCTCGAGAATCATCAAGGTCATCGACGAGATCGCCTTTCAGACCAACATTCTCGCGCTCAACGCGGCCGTCGAGGCGGCTCGGGCCGGCGAGGCGGGGTTGGGCTTTGCGGTCGTGGCCGAGGAGGTTCGGAGCCTCGCCCAGCGGTGCGGCCAGGCGGCTCGGGAGACCTCGGAGCTCATCGAGGAGTCGATCGCCCTGTCACACTCCGGGAAGAGCAAGGTGGATTGCGTTGCCGCGGCGATTCGCTCACTGGCCGAACAGTCGGCCGGGGTCAGCACGCTCGTCGACGAGGTGCAGATTGGGAGTGGCGAGCAGCTGCGGGCGTTGGAGCGGATTGGCACGGCCCTCGAGCAGATCGAAGACATCACGCAGCACGCGGCAGCCGGAGCCGAGGAGGGATCTGCTGCGGCCGACGAGCTCACGGCCCAGGCAGGCGCGCTCCGCGATATCGTGGCAGCGCTCGAGAAGCAGGTGGGAGCCCGGGGCCGCAAGGCCACGCCGTCCGCGGGGCGATAGCCCGCTATGGGCCGGCCGACAGAATCAGGTCGACCTCGGTGCCACGAGGCGGCACGCGGCCCGCGAACACCTCGAACATCAGCTCGTCATTAGCCTGGGAACTTTCGATCGGCAGGTCGAGCGTTGCCGTGGGGAAGTTGGACACGCAGATCAGGTCGCCGCCATCGGCCTGGTAATACTCCGTGCCATCGACGGGATCTTTCCAGAACACGCTCCCGGCAAAGACCCAGTCGGCCTCGAGGGCGGCCTGCGTGCTCACGGTCCGGATCAGTTCCTGGGCGGGCCGCTCCTGGATTCGGCCTTCCGCGTCTTTCCAGTTCACCCGCACCGACACGATGGGCCCCCGGGCGGCCGCGTAGTCAGGGTCGAACGAAACGGGACTGCCGGGCTCGAGGCCGATCGCGAGGAGCGCCGCGTGGACAAGCCGGGCCGACGCCGAGGTGGCCACGATCGCCTCGTGCTCCTTGGTGTGCCGCGGGCAGGCGAAGACCTCGATCATGCCCCGGTCGAGGGCGATCGCGCCGCCGACGACGACTTCCTTCTTCTGAGGGTCGATCCAGACATCCTCGGCGGGCGACAGCCGCCTGAGGTTTGGGTGGCGGTCGGGCCGTGGCTCCGCGGTCGCAGGGGAGGACGGCTCGACGACGGTGGTGTCGTCGGCACCGGCAATCCCGAGCAGCACAACACACACCGTGACCGCTCCTCGTAACGCAGCGTAGGTAAGGCCGCGGCCTCGGAACAAGAACACATGTTCAGCGGCGGGCATCGGCATAGCCGGAGGTCCTCGTGCCACAGGGGAATGGCGAACGTGAAGGTAGTGGATGGCGAGCATCCCCTCCGATACGATACCGCCACGCCGTGCCGGCCGCGATCCGCGGCGGGCAGGAGCGGTCGACGATCCCCCCCGCGGAGCCTCCCGGAAACGTCATGGTCGCCACGAATCAAGGCAGTCGGTCGAGTCGCGGCAGGAAAAAAGCGGCGCCGGAGGCGGGTGTGGAGTCGGCGGCTTCGCAGACGATTCCAGTGGCGGCGGATGCCGCCGCACGCAACGGTCGGTCGCAGCCCCGGCCGCCGCGGGGGAAGCCTGAGAGCGTGACGGCTCGTGATGCAGCCGGTCGGATCCGTCTCCTGGCCGAGACCATCGAGACGTTCGACGGCCGGCAGCGACTGCGGTCACTCGCGGCGGTCGTCGCCAAGGGAAGCCGCAACGCCCAGCGGATGGCGTTTCTCGAGACGGCAATCGGTGAGAGCCTCGATGAGATTGCCAACGCGAAGGCTGCCGCCGAGCGCTGGTCGACCTGCGAGGCCGCGACCTGGGCGCTGGCATGGATGGCCCGGACAAAGCGGGCCGGCGGATCGGCAGGCGGGCTCCTGGAGCGAATCGTGGGCCAGGCGCGGACGGCGCAGGCACAGCTTGCGATGGGCGACACGCAACCCGCGAGGTTTGTGCTGGTGCTGGCCCGGCTGTTTCGCGATGTCGAAGCCTGCCGCTGTCTTGAGGACGGCGCGGTCACGGCGCTCGCTGCCGAGATCGAACGACTGGTCTCCCCGGAGGGGATCACGAACCTCACGGGCTCCCAGGCAATGGTGGAACGGGTGATCCGCTGGACGGCCGCCCGCGAGATCGCGCTGGCGACGGGGCGAGCTGCCTGGAGCGACGCGACTGAGAAGCGCTGGCGGGCCGCCGCGGCGGCAGCGCTGCGGCTCGTCGGTCGTCAGGGTCGCCTGCTTGCGGCCGCCGGCCGCATGCCGGCGTGCTTTACCGCGCCGCTGCTCGAAGCCCTCGCGACGTTCGGCGGTCGCCGGAGCCGCACCGCGCGGGCGGTGGCCCGCGATCGAGCCACGGTGGGGGATCCCGATCTGCTCGACCGCGACCTTCACGATGCGGCGGCTGGCGTGGCCATCATTCGCACCGGCTGGGACCGTCGCAGTGTTCGGCTGATGATCGATTACCGGCACCCCGTCCCGCGGCTCGAGATCGCCGTCGGCGACCGCCTGCTGGTGGACGGACCGTGGCAGTGGGAGGCGTGGGCCGATGGCCGGGCTCTGGAGCCAGAGGCGGCGTGGACGGTGTCGTGCTGGGAATCCGACCGCAAGGCCACCTTCCTGGAACTGACGGCGCCGCTCGGTGGCGGCCGGCAGATGGAGCGGCAGGTCGTCGTGCTGCCCCGCGATCGGATCGTGCTCCTTGCCGACG
>QWQL01000040.1 GCA_003670825.1 Planctomycetota bacterium | reverse complement strand
TCGGCAGCGGGAGCGAAACGTCGAGCCCAAGGATCTCCCGGCCGGTCCGCTGCACGAGTGACTCGATCACGCCCATCACGTCGTCGGCCTCGACGAACGACATCTCGACGTCGAGCTGCGTGAACTCGGGCTGGCGATCGGCCCGCAGGTCTTCGTCGCGGAAACACTTCGCCACCTGCACGTAGCGGTCGAAGCCGGCCATCATCAGCAGCTGCTTGTAGAGCTGTGGCGACTGCGGCAGGGCGAAGAAGGCGCCGTGGTCGAGCCGGCTCGGCACGAGGTAGTCGCGGGCCCCCTCGGGCGTGCTGCGGCCGAGCATCGGCGTCTCCACGTCGATGAAGCCGAGCGCGTCGAAATGGTCGCGCATGATCTTCACCATCCGGCTCCGCAGAAACATGTTGTCGTGCATCGCCGGACGACGCAGGTCGAGCCAGCGGTTTGCGAGCCGCACCTCCTCGCCCGGCAGGTCCGTCGCTCCGGGCTGGAAGACTGGCGTCTCCGCCTCGTTGAGCACCTCGATCTCGCGACATACCACCTCGGTCTCACCCGTGGCGAGCTTCACGTTGGTGGTGCCGGCGGGGCGGGCACCGACCGTCCCCCGCACGCGGATCACCCACTCGGGCCGCGCTGCGCGGGCCGCGGCGAGCAGGGCCGCCGGGCTCTCGGGGCCGATCACAACCTGCGTCTTCCCCCAGCGATCGCGGAGGTCGATGAAGATCACTCCTTTATGGTCGCGGACGCGATCGACCCAGCCGCAGAGGGCCACCTCCGTGCCGAGGTGGCTCGATCGAAGTTCGCCGCAGGTGTGGGTTCGAAGCACGTGATGCACCTTTCCGCGAGGCCCGGTTCCGCCGGCTCCCGCGGGCGGTGCGGGCGTCGCACGCTAGGAATCGGAGGAGAATGACGAGATCACGAGGAGCACGACCGCCAGGAGGATCGCCACCCCGAGCAGCGGGATCGCACCCCAGTACACGAGCAGCGGGGCGGCGCCACCCAGCGACGAGCCGGCGAAGATCGCCGTCAGCATCAGGATCGCGAACAGCAGGGCCAGGCCGAAGGCCGACCAGGCAAGGAGTTTGGGCACCATGAGCGAAAACTTACCTCGCCGTCCGCGGCGCCGCCAGCGCGGCCGCCCGTCCGGCGGCGTCGCCGAACTCCAGCTGCATCTGCTGGGGCGTCTCGTCGTCGCCGGTGAGTTCGCGATAGAGCAGGCTCGGCTGGATGTCGTGGTTGTGCTGGTACTTCTCGCTTGAATACTCGGTGATGTCGCCGTGGATCTGGTGGAAGAAGATCTGGCAGATCGGCACGCCCGCGTAGATCTTCACCGGCTGCACGGCAAACATCTCCAGGGTCCAGTAGCCGCAGAAGCCGACGTCGCCAAACCCGGCCGTCACGTGCACAAACAAGCCGAGCCGGCCGATCGAGCTGCGCCCCTCGATCATCGGCACGAGGTTGTGGGTTTCGGTCCGCTCGACGGTGCGGCCCAGGTAGAGCTGGTTGGGCGTCAGCACGAGGCCGTCCTCGGGGATCGAAATCCGCTCGACGCGGTTGCTCTTCCGCATGTCGAGCACCACCTCCTCGTAGACGAGCAGTTCGTCGTGGAGCGAGAGGTTGTAGCTGTTGGGGTTGAGCCGGGCCTCGTCGAAGGGATCGATGAGGATGTTGCTGCCGAGTTGTTGCCGGATCTCGTTGCCGGAGAGAATCACGGTGGCTCCCGTACGGTGGCGGAGGCGGAACCCGCGAACGGGTAAACGACGGCACCGAGAGTCTACGCGGTGGGCGGCCATCCTGCCCATGGGGGCGTCGCTGGCCGCCACCGCCGAGCATCAGCGGGCCGGTCGTGCCAGACTCACGCCCACTCGCGGGCAGAGATCTGCCAGCGGACATTGCTCACACCTCGGCCCGCGGGCCGGGCAGACGGTGCGGCCGTGCTCGATGAGCCGGTGGCTGAAGCCGATCCAGTGATCCCGGGGAACCAGCCGCACGAGATCTCGCTCGGCACGGACGGCATCGGTGTGCGTGGTGAGTCCCAGCCGTCGGCAAATCCGCCCCACGTGGGTGTCTACGACCACGCCCGAGGTGATGCCAAAGGCCGACCCCAGCACCACGTTGGCCGTTTTTCGGCCGACTCCGGGGAGGCGGACGAGTTCCTCGAGCGTGGTGGGAACCTCGCCACCGTGGCGATCAACGAGGCCGCGGGCACAGCCCAGCAAGCTCTTGGCCTTCGCCCGGAAAAAGCCAGTGCTCCGAATCACGCCCTCGACCTGCGCCGGCTTCGCGGCGGCGAGCGATCGCGGATCGGGCCAGCGGGCAAACAGCTGCGGTGTCACGAGGTTGACCCGCTTGTCGGTGCACTGGGCCGAGAGAATCGTGGCGATCACCAGCTGGTACGGCGATTCAAAATCGAGCGAGCAGGATGCCCCGGGGTGGGCCACCACCAGCCGGTCGGCGATCGTAGCGGCCCTGGCGGCCCGGGCCGCCATGGATTCTCGGCCGGGGCGGCGGGCCGCCGGGGCCAGACTCGGCGACTGACCCTTTCGGGCCCGGGTGTTACGATTCATCGAGGATCTCCCGGCCGGCCATTCCCACGGCTCGTCGCGGACGTCCCAGAAAAGGGCAGGCAACGCATGACATCCGCAGCCGGCGACTACGAGCCGCTCTACCTCGAGGGCATCGAGAAGTTCAACGACTGCGACTACTACGAAAGCCACGAGGTCTGGGAGACGCTTTGGACGGAGTATCGCGGGCCATCGAGAAAGTTTTACCAGGGAATGATCCAGGCTGCGGTAGCGCTCTACCATTTCGGCAACGGCAACATCCGCGGAGCGCGGAAGGTCCACAGCAGCGTGCACGGATATCTGGAGGCCTTCGCCCCGCAACACCTTGGGCTCGACGTCACCGCCTTCCTGGCAGACTTCGACCGCTGCCTCGCCGAGGTCGCTGCCAGCACCGAGGACTTTCCCGACATCCAGCTCAATCCAGACCTGCTCCCCGAGATCCACCTCGATCCGCCCCCAACGCCGCCCGCCGCCTGACGAGAAGCATGCCCATGCCTGACGAGCCACTCGCCTTCTCGCCCGAACAGTTCTCGGGATTTGCCCGCATGTTTCCGCTGCCAAACCTGGTGATGTTTCCGCACGTGATGCAGGCGCTGCACATCTTCGAGCCGCGGTATCGGGCGATGTTTGAGGAGGCGATTGAAGACGACCGCCTGATCGCGCTGGGTTCGCTCGCCCCCGGCTGGGAGGAGCACTACGACGGCCGCCCGCCCCTGCGGCCGCATGCCTGCCTCTGCCGGATCGCCACCCACCAACGGACCGACGAAGGCACCTACAACGTGCTCGTGCTTGGCGTGCGTCGATTGCAACTGATCCGTGAACTCCCGCCGAAGAAGCTGTTTCGGGTCGTCGAAGCGGAGATCATGGACGACGTGGAGCCCGCTGAGGCATCGCCGGCAGCGGCGGCGGCCCTCCAGCGGCAACTGCTCGATGCGTTCAAGCAGTCGATGCCGCAGGTGCCCAATGCCTACGAGCAGCTCGACCAACTCCTCGGCAGCCAGATCACGCTTGGCATGCTCGCCGACATCGTGGCCTACACGATCGACCTCGATTTCGACACGAAGCTGAGGCTGCTAGCGGAAACTGACATCTTCGCGCGGACAAGGCTCCTGATCGAGGCGATCGCCGCCCGCGGGCCCGGGGGCCGGCGGCGGACCTTCCCCCCTGACTTCAGCGACAACTAACTCCACGGCAGCGTGGTCCCGGTGGTCCGTGCGGCCGGGGCGACAATGTCGGCATCTGACCCCATCCCGCCGCGGACACACGGCCCTCGTGGCGTGTCCGTGGAGGTTGGTAGAGTAACGATCCCATGACAGAAGCCTACCCCGTCGACCACGCCCGCATCGAGCGGGCCGTCCGTGAAATCCTCGCCGCCGTCGGGGAGGATCCCGACCGCGAAGGCCTGCTCGAAACGCCCGCCCGCGTGGCGAGGATGTACGCCGAGATGTTCAGCGGCCTCCGGCAGGATCCGCGGGTGCACCTCACGAAGGCCTTCAACGAAAAGTACGACGAGATCGTGCTCGTCCGCGACATCGCCTTCAACAGCGTCTGCGAGCACCACCTCCTCCCGTTCATGGGCCACGCCCACATCGGCTACATGCCCGACGGCCGCGTGCTCGGCCTGAGCAAGCTGGCGCGGGTGGTCGAGGCGGTGTCGCATCGTCCGCAGGTACAGGAGCGGATGACCGAGCAGATTGCCGACCTCCTCGAGCACGATCTGGGCGCCAAGGGCGTGGCTGTCGTGGTGGAGGCCACCCACACCTGCATGACCATCCGCGGCGTCCGCAAGCCCGGCAGTGTCTGCGTGACCTCGGCCATGAAGGGTGTATTTCGGGAGAACGTGTCGAGCCGAGCCGAGGTGATGTCGCTGATCTACGGCGGTCGCAGGCAGTGATGGCAGTAGCTCGGGGAGCAAGGCGACGGGCGGCGACGCCCTCGCGGGAGAGCGCATGAGGCTGCTGGTCGACTTTCTCTGCCGGTTCGGCTGGGGCATGGCACTGGCCCTCGCCCTCACCCCCTCGTCGCTGGTGCCCGCCGGTTTTTTTCGCGTCAACCTCCTCGTCGTGCTCGGGCTGGCCAGCGTGGCCGCCTGCCTGGCCCGCATCGAAGTGCCCGGCCCCGCGTGGGCGGTCGCAGCCGCGGCGTCGGTGATCGCCTGGGTGGGGAGCGTGGCCTGGTTTGGCGAGCGAACCCGCATGGGGCAGACCTGCTGCCGACTCGTGGCAATCCTCCTCGCCACCGCCACCGTCCTCGTGCAGGTCCAAGCCGGAGTGGCTCCCGCCGGCGAGGCGCTCGTGTCGGGACTGGTGGTCGGCCTGACCGTGCATGCCATGCTCCTCGGCCACTGGTATCTCAATGCGCCGGGGATGAGCGTGGCGGCCCTGGTGAGGATGATCGACTGGGCTCTCGCTGCCTGGGGGGTGCAACTCGTGCTCTCCCTGGCGGCAGTAGCGGTCGATCCCGGGGCTGTGCGGACGGCCGACGGCACGGCCACGGCCCTGCTCTCCCTCCGCTGGCTGGCGGGCCTGATCGGGCTTCCCGTACTCCTCGTCATGAGCCGCAAGACGCTCGACATCCCCAACACGCAGAGCGCTACCGGTATCCTGTACGTCGCCTGTCTCGCCGCCATCCTCGGCGAACTGACGGCCCAACTCCTGCGGGCGACCTGACGCGATGCGCATCACCTACGCCTGTACCGCCTGTGGTTCCACCGTGACGGTGAACGACGCCGAGACAAAGCCGTCGCTCGTCTGCTCGCGGTGTGGGGCGGTAACGGAGATAGCCACTGACGCGATCGCATGGTCCGGCCCCGGCGGGGAGCCGGCGGAGGTCGGGGTCGGCGAGCCGCGGCTGCGGCGCTGCCTGGTCTGCCCCTGCACGGAGCTGTTTGCGCGGAAGGATTTTCCGCAGCGGCTCGGCGTAGGGATCGTCGTGGCAGGGCTCGCAGCCAGCTGCGTCACCTGGGCACAGCGGCTACTGGTGCCCACCTTCGCAATCCTGTTCGGCACGGCGCTGGTCGACGTGATCCTCTACCTCTTCATGCCCGAGTGCCTCACCTGCTATCGCTGCGGCACCCGCTACCGCGGTGCCGCCGGACCGTTCGAGGGCTTCGACCTGGAGACGCACGAAAAGCATCGGCAGCAGCAAGCCCGCCTCGCCGGGCGGGCCTCCATCGGTCCGCCTGCATCACCAACGCCCTGACCTCCGTCGACGAAGGGCCGCATGGATCTCGAGCGGAAGCGAATCGAGGAAGACCTGCGGGGTGTCGTCTCGGGCGACGTGGTCTGCGACGACGTCGGCC
>QWQL01000156.1 GCA_003670825.1 Planctomycetota bacterium | reverse complement strand
CGCCGGCTCGGATTGGCATGGCCATGCGGGCTGACGACGCTACACTCTGGCTAGCGTTTTCGTGTTCATCCGACTGTGTGGCCGGACGGTTCAAAGGTGGGCCGCGAGACCTCTTCCCCAGCGAGGGCCAGGAATGGCGGTCGATCTCGACCTCGAGCATTGGAGCACCGCGGATGCGGCCGACCTCTTCGAGGTCGCCCGCTGGGGCAACGGCTATTTCTCGGTGGGTCCCAACGGGCATCTGCTTGTCCACCCCGACAAGGATCCGACGAAGAGCATCGATCTCAAGCAACTCGTCGACCGGCTCCAGGTGCGGGGCATCGACCTGCCGATCCTGCTGCGGTTTGCGGAAATCCTGCAGCACAGGCTCGGCGAACTCCACGGCGTGTTCGCCACGGCCATGAAGGACAGCGGATACCGGGGCGAGTACTGCTGCGTGTATCCCGTGAAGGTGAACCAGCAGCGGCAGGTCGTGGAGGAGGTGCTGCGGTTTGGCAAGCCCTACCACTTCGGCCTGGAGGCGGGCAGCAAGCCCGAACTGCTCGCCGTGATCGCACTGGCCGACAACGAGACGCCGATCATCTGCAACGGCTTCAAGGACGCCGAGTTCATCGAAACAGCGATGCTCGCGCAGAAGATCGGTCGGCAAATCATTCCGGTCGTGGAGCGGTTCTCCGAGTTGAGCCTGGTCCTTGAGTACGCCGAGAAGCTCGGTGTGCGACCGCGGATCGGCATGCGGGTCAAGCTCGCGACCCGCGGCAGCGGTCGGTGGCAGTCGTCGGGAGGCTTTCGCAGCAAGTTCGGCCTGACGGCGAGCGAGCTGATCAAGGGGCTCGATCTGCTTGCCGCGCGGGGCATGGAAGACTGCCTGCAGCTGCTTCATTTCCATCAAGGCAGCCAGATCACGAACATCCGGCACATCAAGGCGGCCCTCAACGAGGCGTCGCGGATCTACACCGAACTGGTCAAGCGGGGGGCCGGCCTCCGCTACCTCGACGTGGGCGGCGGCCTGGGCGTGGACTACGACGGCTCGCAGACGAACTTCGAGTCGAGCGTCAACTACAGCCTGCAGGAATACGCCAACGACGTCGTCTATCACGTGCAAAACGCCTGCGACGAGGCCGGCGTGCCGCATCCCACCATCATCTCCGAGAGTGGCCGGGCCATCGTGGCCTACCACAGCATGCTGATCTTCGGCGTGCTCGGGGTGTCGGAGCAGGGAGGCATGGGGGAGGTGCAGGAACCCGCAGCCGATGCAGAGCAGCCGCTCCATGACCTCTGGGAGTCGTATCAGAACATCAATATCCGCAATCTGCTGGAGAGCTATCACGACGCGCAGCAGTCGCTCGACACGGCGATGAACCTGTTTGCCAGTGGCTACCTTCCGCTCGACCAGCGGTCGGCCGTGGAGAACATCTACTGGGCGATCTGCCGCCGCATCTGCAAGCTCACGAAGTCACTCGATTTCGTTCCCGAGGAACTCGAGGGGCTGGAGGCGGCGCTTTCCGACACCTACTTCTGCAACTTCTCGCTCTTTCAGTCGATCCCCGACAGCTGGGCCATCAAGCAGTTGTTTCCCGTGATGCCCATCCACCGGCTCAACGAGCGCCCGAGCCGGGCCGCCGTGCTCGGCGACGTAACCTGCGATTCGGACGGCAAGATCGACCAGTTCATCGATCGCCGGGATGTGAAGCGGACGCTGCCGCTCCATACCTGGCAGAGTGAGCCCTACTACCTCGGCGCCTTCCTGATCGGCGCCTACCAGGAGATTCTCGGCGACCTGCACAACCTGTTTGGCGATACCAATGCCGTGCACGTCAGCACCGACGAGCGGGGAGAGGTCGTCGTCGATGCCGTGATCAAGGGTGACACCGTTCGCGAAGTGCTCGACTACGTGGAGTTCGACTCCAATCAGCTCGTGCAGCGGCTCCGCGACTCGATTGAGCAGGCGGTTCGCGAAGGCCGCATCTGCGACAGTCAGGCGGGCCGGTTTCTCAAGTTCTACGAGGAGGGCCTCGGCGGCTACACCTACCTGGAGGAACCTGGGTAGAGCGGGTTCGGTTTCGGTGGATCGACGGCTCGGGGGCAACAGAAGTCTCCGCGGTGCGGTCCTTCGGATTATCGCCTGGGCGCGGCCCCCGCTCGTCGACCTCCGCCGACCCCAGCGATCGTGTCCGAGAGGCGGCCCGAGGTCTGAAGTGAAGCCACCATGCACCTGATCCGCGTCGCCGGCTGTGCCCTCAACCAGACGCCCCTCGACTGGGACGGCAATCGCGACCGGATCGTGGCCGCGATCGCCGCCGCTCGGAAGGCGAACGTGTCGATCCTCTGCCTGCCGGAGCTCTGCATCACCGGCTACGGCTGCGAAGACGCTTTTCAGTCGCCCGGCGTGCAGCGATTGGCCATCGAGGTTCTCCAGGAGGTGGCGGCGCACACCAGCGGCATCGCCGTGGCCATCGGCCTGCCGATTCGCTTCGAGAGTGGGCTGTATGACGCGGCTGCCTTCGTGGCCGACGGACGGATCACCGGCATTGCCTGCAAGCAGCACCTCGCGGGAGACGGCATCCACTACGAGCCACGGTGGTTCCGGCCCTGGGTTCGGGGCCGCCGCGGCAGCGTGTCGATCGGCGGTCGCGACGTCCCGATCGGAGACCTGCGGTTCGACTGCGGCGGCGTTCGCGTCGGCTTCGAGATCTGCGAGGACGCCTGGGTTGCCGATCGGCCGGGGGCCGTGCTCACGGCCCGCGGCATCGACGTGATCCTCAATCCCTCGGCCAGCCACTTCGCCTTCGGCAAGGACGAGATTCGGCGGCGCTTCGTCCTCGAGGGATCCCGCGCCTTCGCGGCGGCCTACGTGTACGCCAACCTCGTCGGCAACGAGGCGGGTCGGGCCATTTACGACGGCGGCGTGCTGGTGGCGGCCGGCGGCCGGATGCTCGCCGCAGGTCGGCGGTTCTCCTTCGCCGACAGACTGTTGACCGTGGCCGACGTCGACCTCGACTCGTTGCGGCTGGCGCAGTCTCGGCTGGCGATCGACCCAGTGGCAGATGCCGTCGAGGGTGACCGCGTGGCCGTGCCGTTCGAGTTGCCGATGGCCGCTGCCGCGGCCTTCCAGATGCCGCCGGATGGCCGTGACGCTTGGGAGCATGGCGGCTGCGTCAAGGAGGAGGAGTTTGCCAGGGCGGTGTCGCTCGGCCTGTTCGACTACATGCGAAAGAGCAGGTCGCAGGGGTTCGTCGTCTCGTCCAGCGGGGGAGCCGATTCGTCCGCGGTCGCCTGCTTGGTGGCGCTCGCCGTACGGTTCGCGGCCCGCGAGTCATCCCCGGCGGCCACCGCGATCCGGATGGGGCTGCCAATGCCGACGGCTGACTCCGCCGCTGTCGACCCGCTCGGCCGACTGGTGGGAGCGACGCTGACCTGCGTCTACCAGGCGACGGCCAACTCCGGGGACGTGACCAGGACCGCGGCTGCGGGCCTGGCCGCAGCGCTCGGGGCTGTCTTTCACGAGTTCGACGTGGAGGCGATCGTTCGGGGGTACGAGGCGCTCGTGTCGCGGGCCATCGGCCGTCCGCTGGACTGGGGCCGCGACGACGTCGCCCTGCAGAACATCCAGGCGCGGGCCCGATCACCGGGGGTGTGGATGCTCGCCAACATCACCGGGGCCTTGCTGGTATCGACGAGCAACCGTTCCGAGGCGGCCGTTGGTTATGCGACGATGGACGGCGACACGTCAGGCGGCATCGCTCCGCTGGCGGGGATCGACAAGGCCTACCTCCGCCGCTGGCTGTGCTGGCTGGAGCGGCACGGTCCCGCCGGTATCGGCCCGATCCCGGCCCTCGCCGCCGTAAATGCCCAGGCCCCAACGGCCGAACTGCGGCCGGCTGCCGCGGGGCAAACCGATGAGTCGGACCTGATGCCCTACGATGTGCTCGACGCGATCGAGCGATCCGCGATCCGCGACAAGCAGACGCCTCTCGACGCGTGGCAGCGGCTGCGCCGCGAGTTTCCGGTGCACGGGGCAGACCAACTGGCCCTCTGGACAGAGCGGTTCTTCACGCTCTGGAGCCGCAACCAGTGGAAGCGGGAGCGGTACGCGCCGTCGTTCCATCTCGACGATGAAAATCTCGACCCCAAGACCTGGTGCCGGTTTCCGATCCTCTCCGGCGGTTTTGCCCGCGAACTCGCCGACCTGCGGGCGGCGGTCGCCGCCGGCGGCTGAGCCAACGTGGGCTGCCGCCGCGTGAAAAGGAGCCACAAACTCCTGGCGAAACGGCCTCGCCCGGTCGGGTCAGGGCTGCTAGAGTCCGCGTCCTACCCGGACTGCCATGCGGAGTGCCACCATGCCCCGTCGCCTGACCCAGTCGTCGCGCCGCGGCGTGAGCATCGCCCTGCTCCTGGCCGTGATTGGAGCCAGAGGCCCGCGAGGCGACGCCCATGGGCAGGGCCCGGGTGGACAGGTCGTGCCGCCGCAGCAGCCAGCGCCGCCGCAGCAGCAGCAGCCGCCAGCGCCAGCGCCGCAGCAGCCAGCACCGCGGAACGCTGCGGTCGCTCCGCCGCCGCAGCAACCCGTGGTGCTTTCGCCCGAGCAGCAGGCCGCGCTCGATCAGCTGCTCGCCGCCTGGGAGAGCCGCAATGCAGCAGTTCGCACCTGGTCGTGCACGTTTCACAAGTGGGAATACAACGCCTGGAGCCCGGCCGATGCCAACGGCGAGCGGCTTGCCTTCGCGGAAAGCACCGGCGAACTGAAGTACGCCGCCCCGGACAAGGGTCTGTTTCGCGTCAAGGAGACGAAGCAGTGGATCCCCGAAGCCCGACGATACGAGGTTCGCGGTGGCGACACCGGTGAGCACTGGGTCTGCAATGGTGAGAGCGTCTACGAGTTTCGGCACTCCGAACGGCAGCTCAGGGAAACGAAGCTACCGCCGGAGATGCGGGGCAAGGCGATCAGCGATGGCCCGCTGCCGTTCGTCTTCGGCGCCAAGGCAGACACGCTGCGGAAGCGATATTGGATGCGGATCGTCACGCCACCCGACGTCCGCGACCAGATTTGGCTGGAGTCGCTGCCGCGGTTCCAGGCCGACGCCGCCAACTTTTCCAAGGTGGAACTGATCCTCCAGGCCCGCGACCTGATGCCCTTCGCGATCCAGATCTACAAGCCAGGTGGCCAGGATCGTGACGTCTTTCAGTTCGATCCCCGCACCAATCTGATCGATAAGGGCCTCGATCTGATCCGTGACTTTGCCAAGCCGATGACCCCCTTCGGTTACAAATACGTGCTGGAGGATCTCACGGCGCAGGCGGCCGGGCCGCCTGCCGGGGCCCCGGCGGTTCGCTGACCGAGGCGGGGCCAAGGCCCGCGGGCTGGCTCCGGCAGGCCGGTGTCTCGGTCGAAGCACGGGGTGGGATATACTCCCGGCTCCCTTCGGAGTTTGCCGATGCCCCTGGTCGATCCCGCCCACCCGCTGTTTCAGCTCCTGCAACGCGACCGTCGCTACACGCTCGACGCCTACCTGTTTGTGCTGGAATCGTTGTCGTTCGCGCAGGAGTCTCTCGGGATGGGCCAAGAGCCCGCGACCGAAGACCTCGAAGCCCCGCCGGTCACGGCCGAGTCGAAGGGCGATACCAGGGCAAAGCCCGGCCGTCGTCGCCGCCGCCAGGCCGAGCGGCACGTGTCGGGCCAGGAACTCTGCGAGGCGGCCCGGCTCTACGGCCTGCAGCAGTACGGCTACCTCGCTCCCACCGTGCTGGCGGCCTGGGGCATTCGGCAGACTGCCGACATCGGCGAAATCGTGTTCAACATGATCGAGATCGGGCAGATGCGAAAGACCCGGGGCGACAAGCGGGAAGACTTCCACGGTGTGTACGGATTCGATGAGGCGTTCGCCCGAGATCTGGCGTTCGCGGTGCCGGATCCCGTCTGAGAGCGAGAGGTGACATGGTGTGCCGGCCAGTCGCCGCCGGGGCCCGGATCCTGTGTGTCGGCGTGGCCGTGCTCGAGGTGGCATGGCTGGCGTCGCTGGTGTGGCTGGTGCGGCTGGGCTGAATGGACCGTGGGCAACTGGCCAGACGTCCGAGGAAATATCGGCGATGCGAATCACCCTGACGCACACGCCGCTCTGGGCGGCACTCGTGCCGCTCGCCGCCTACCTCGTGATCCTCGGCTGCCTGCACCTGAGGCGGCGGCCGGTTGCCGTGTCGGGCCAGGTTGATGCCGTCCTGCTGGCCGCTGCGGTTTCCGGACTCGTGATCGCCGGACCGCTGGCCCTTTTGCAGCCTGCGGCCGGGGCGTCGGCGTTGACGGCCGTGGCATTGCTCGTGGGTTTTGTTCTCGTCGTTGCCTTCGCCATGCTCGCTGCCCGACCGCGGGTGGTGGTCTATAACATCGGGCTCGACCAACTGCGACCGATCGTGTCGCAACTGGTCGTGAGCCTCGATCCATCGGCACGGTGGGCCGGCGAAACGGCGGCGCTGCCGGCCCGCGGGCTCCAGTTGCATCTGGATGACCGGGGCCCGGCGCGAACGGTCAGCATCATCGCGGCCGGCGGACGCACCTCGGCGGAAGCCTGGTCCGAGTTCAGCCGCCGCCTCCGTCCGGCGGTTCGGACCGTGCGGGTTCGCCCGAGTCCCTGGGCCTACGCTTTCGCGGGATGCGGCGTCGCGCTGGCTGGGGCCGCGGCCTGGCTGGCGGCTGTCGGCAGCTGACGACACTGCCACTCGAGCGCTCACCGACGCTCCACATGACCTGGATGCGGTCTACCGCGGACGCGGCGCGGTTGGCGTCCGCCTGCGGCCCGACTTGGCCAGCACGTCCGGGCAGGAATCCGCGACGAGCCTCGTCATCGTATTGAGCGACACGCCCAGCAGCGTGGCGGCCTGTCCCCGATGGCCGTGGGTGAACGCCAATGCCTGCCGCACAGCCAGCCGGCGGAGCTCATCGAGGTTGAAGACGGGAACCTTTGGGTCGTCGCTCGCGACCGAGTCCATCGAGCCGACATCATCGTCCAACTCCTGGCCGACGACAGGGCCAGCCGCAGGTGCGACGGAGATTTCCGACGACGTCGGGAGTGGTCGGGCAGCCGGCGCCGCTGCGGCGTCGAACACCTCGGCGAGGACCACGTCGACCCGGTCTTCGAAGACGTAGACCCGCTGGACCGTCTGGGCCAGCTGCCGCACGTTGCCCGGCCACGAGTGCCGCATGAAGCGGTTGAGCGTGAGAGGATCGGGCTGCCACTGCGGGCGGCCATACTCACGGGCGAAGTGGGCCGAGAAGTGCTCCACGAACCGGGGAATGTCTTCCGCACGGGACCGCAGCGGTGGGACATTGAGATGGATCGTGTTGAGCCTGTAGAGCAGGTCTTCGCGGAACATGCCCGAGGTGACGTTGGCCTCGAGGTCGCGGTTGGTGGCTGCGATCACCTGCACGTCGATCGCATGCGTTCCCGTCGAGCCGACCGGGGTGACTTCCCAGCGCTGCAGCACGCGCAGGAGTTTCGGCTGGAGATCCAGCGGCAACTCCCCAATCTCATCGAGAAAAATGATACCCCCCTCTGCGGCCCGGAAGGCGCCACGCGTAGCACCGAAGGCGCCCGTGAACGCCCCTTTCTCGTGGCCGAAGAGTTGGCTTTCGGCGAGGTCGGCGACGAGCCCGCCACAGTTGATGGCGACAAACGGTTTGTCGTGTCGTGGGCCTGCGGCATGGATCGCCCGGGCCACTTCTTCCTTTCCACAGCCGGTCTCGCCCGTGATCAGCACGGAGCAGTCGAACGTTGCCACCCGGGCGATGTTGTCTTCCAGCCGGCGGACCGACTCGGAACTGCCCTCAAGCCGGGGCCAGCGCTTCTCGGCACGGCCGACGGCGCGGCCCTGCCGAGCGAACGGGGAGGACTGCTGAGGTGCCTGGGACGCTTCCATGAAACGCTCCAACGAGGTGTACCCTCGTCGGTCCTCGAAATCCCCCGGCCACGAGGGTGATTTTCGGATCGTAACCACTTTCACCATAATTGCGAATCGATTTCACAGTTTTTGCGATACCGACTGGTTTGAGGCCGAAATAAGGGGCGAAAATCTCTCCGGCATGCGGCGGTTTCGGGCATCTGGGGATCAGGTGCCCTGAGTTGGCTGGGAGCCGCCCGCGCTGGCCGGTGCCAGAAAAACCCCCCAAGGGTGGTGTGTTTGGCGTGAAGCCCGCGGTACGATTCGGACGACCGGGTGGAGGCATGGCAGCATGCTGTCACGTCACCGGCTCGAATCGGCCCTCTTTCTGAAAACCGCCGCCGGGTCGTGCGGTCTCGAGTGACTGGTGCCTACAAGTCCTGAACCATGGAGCCGGCCTGACTGGGTCGCTCGTGCGCGGGTGATGCTCGACTCGTTTGAGTCGCTCCTCGGCCGTCCGCTCGTCGATCGCCAGGGGTCGGAGCTGGTTGTGGCCGAGCGGCTCTACCGGGCGGCGTTTGTGGTGGTGGCGCACGGGACGGGCCCCGATCCGATCCTCAGCTACGGCAATGCCGTAGCGCTCGCCTTATGGGAGATGCACGCCGATGCGTTCACCCGCACGCCGTCGCGGCTCACGGCGGAACCGGTCCATCGCGACGAGCGGGCGCGGCTCCTCGATCGGACGCTGCGAGATGGATTCGTAGACGACTATTCCGGCGTCCGCATCTCCCGCACGGGTCGGCGTTTCCACATCGAGCGAGCGATCATCTGGAACCTGTCGGACGCGACCGGAACGCACGTTGGACAGGCGGCGACCTTCGATCAGTGGACACCGCTCGGCTGACGGACTTTAATACCTTCAGGCGTAGTGTTGTTCCCGACGGCATCGAGGAGGCTGGTTCATGACGATCGAAAAACTCTGCATGGTGATGGCGGTGGTGGCATTCGCCATGGTGGCCGCTCCGCGGGCGGGCGCCGCGACGCCGCTCGCCGGAGAGATGAAGACGATCGACGGCACCGTGGTCGATCTCGCCTCCTACAAAGGGAAGGTCGTGCTGATCGTCAATGTAGCCAGCCGTTGCGGTGCCACGCCCCAGTACGCCGGTCTCCAGAAACTCTACGACACCTACAAAGACAAAGGACTGGTCGTGATCGGCTTTCCGGCAAATGACTTTGGCGGGCAGGAGCCGGGCAGCGATCCCCAGATTGCAGAGTTTTGCTCGTCGAAGTACGGCGTGAACTTCCCGATGTTTTCGAAGATCACCGTCAAAGGTCCGGCCAAGTCACCGCTCTACAAAACGCTGACCGAGTCGGCTGACCCGCCCGGCGAGGTGGCCTGGAACTTCGAGAAGTTTCTCGTGGGCAAAGACGGTGAGGTCGCAGCACGGTTTAAGACGGGCGTGCAACCCAGTGACGCCGCGCTCATCGCGGCCGTCGAGGCAGCGTTGGCACGGTAGAGCGGATCCGACGTGCGTGGATCGCTGCTTTCGTTACGCCGCCTTCGACGAGGGACGGGTCTGGGCGATGCCGGGCCCGATGGTTCGTCGAGCCACCCAACTCGGTCGGCCCTGCGCCTCGCGGTAGGCACGGACAACGTATTCGCCCACGATCGCCACGGCGGCGGTCTGGACGGCGGCCACAAGGGTTGCCACTGCGGTGAGCGAGGCCAGCGACACGGCCTCCGGGGGCGGCGATGAGTTCGCCCAGCACGACGCGGCGGCGACCGCAGCGCTGCCGACGCCCACGGCGGCCAGGCTTGCCGAGGCCACCCACGTGAGCCGCACGGGTGCGTCGGAGGAGAGCACCAGCGCGTCGCCCGCTAACTTCAAAAGCTTCCACGGGGAATACTTGGTGGCCCCCGCCATGCGGGCATTGCGGTCGTACCAGACAGGCTCGTGACGGAAGCCCGCCCACGGAACCAGGCTCCGCAGGTAGCGGCGCTTCTCGGGCAGCGCGACGACGGCATCGGCAACCGCCCGATCGACGAGCTTGAAGTCGCCGGTGTCGACGGGCATGGGATAGGGGATGAGCCAGGCGAACATCCGATGGAACAGGCTGGCGGTCACGAGCTTAAACCGCGTCTCACCTTCCCGAGATCGCCGCCGTCCGTAGGCGACGTCGACACCCTCCCGCCACCTCTGCACCATTTCCAGGATCACTTCGGGTGGATCCTGAAGGTCGGCGTCGGTGATGACGATGGCATCACCCCTGGCGGCGGCCAGGCCGGCCGACATGGCCGCCTGCTGGCCGAAGTTGCGGGCGAGTTCGATCACCTGCACTCGCGGATCGCGGGCTGCAATCGCCTCGAGCCGCTCGAGCGTGGCGTCGCGACTGCCGTCGTCGATGTAGATGATCTCGACGTCCATCCCCGCTCCCGGCAGCACCTCGGTGAGCCGCGCGTGCGTGGCGTCGATGACCTCCTGCTCGTTGTGGCAGGGGATAACGACGGACAGCAGCCCGCGGGCGGATCGGCGGGGCGATCGCGAGAGAATGTCAGGACGGGCCTCCGCGGCGGGCGCCGCGGCCATGGAGGAAAAGTCGTTCATCGGTTCGGCTCCTCATCGACGGCGGCAGTTCGCACTGCGGTGGGGATTCGGTGTCCGACGGCGACAATGTCGTAGCTGCGGAACACCGGTCGCGTGCGATTCACGATGCCAACTCCCGGCGGCAGCCGGGATTCGATGGCGGCGAAATGCTGCTCGGGCACGAGGAGCACGGCGTCGGGGCCCGCCGCAAGGAAGGCGGCGACCGCGTCGAGGTGGCCGTCGCCGATCTGTGTTACCCGCTGGTCGGCGTAGAACACGACGTTTGGGCTCGACAGCAAATAGGTGCCGATCCGGACGGGTCCGTCGCGGCCCGCTTGAACCGTCTGCACGAACCTGGGCAGCGTGTTGGCGCGAGCGAGCCAGGCCTGCGCCGGCCCCACGGCGAGGGCCGCGTAGATCAGGCCTGTGATCGTGAAGGCGGTCACGGCGGACAGCGGACGACGCATCGCAAACGCCGCGCAGACGGCCGCGCCGGCCAGTGGAACGACCGCCAGGAGGGCGGCTGGTTCCGCGCCGGGCAGGCCGTAACGCGAGGCGATCAAGACCGTCGCCGCGGTCGCCACGCCACCGAAGGCGAGCGACGCCAGGCCGGTGGCCATCCAGCGGGGGTGCGGCCAGCCAGCCGTCGCCGCGCGGCGGGCCGCATCCACGCCGATCGCGGCGACGAGGAATGCCGCCGCCGGGTAGGCGGGCAGGACGTAGTTGGGGAGTTTGGTCGCGGCGGCCGAGAACGCGCCGACCCAGACCGTCAGCCACACCAGCAGCAGCAGGATCGCCCGGCCAGCCGGGCCCTCGATCGTCCGCGTCGCGACCCGCCAGGCGGCCACCACCGCGGCGAAGGGCAGGAAGCACGACCACGGATAGAAGCCGACGAGCATGGCCAGCGGATGAAACAGGGCTCCGCCCCCGTGCTTTTCCATGGGCGCCATGAAGCGGCCCACGTTGTGCACGAAGAAAAATCCTTTGATCCACTCGCCGTCGGTGCGCATGCCGACCGCCGTGTACCAGGGGGCCGCGGCGAGAATCACGCCGCAGATCATCGCGACGGGCCGCAGGGCCGAGAGCGCATCACCAACCGCCGGCAGGGTGACGCGGGCGATCCTGATCGGCAGCAGCCCGCCGGTCGGTGCAGCCAGGAGCCGGCGGTCAACCGCGAGCCACCAGGCCCAGGGGGCGAGCACCGCCAGCGGCCCCACGAATCCGATCGGTCCCTTGCAGACCACCGCAAGGCCCAGCGCGAGGCCTGCAGCCAGCGCGGTGGCGATCCGCATCCGCGTCAGCTTCCCGTCGGTTCCCGGCATGATCGCCTCGGCCACCATCAGCGTGGCCCAGGCAGTGAGCGCCGTGAGAATGGCATCAGGCGTCGCGGCATGCGCCTCGATCGAGACCAGGAGGCAGCCGACGTAGGCCAGGGCTGCCACCACGCCGGTCGTGTCATCAAACCACCGCTGGCCCGCCCGCAGCAGGACCAGGGCCGTGAGCAGCGTGGCGATCACCGACGGCAGCCGCGCGGCGAACTCGTTGACGCCGAAGACCTTCATGCACGCGGCCATGCACCAGTGCATCAGCACCGGCTTATCGACCGCGAGCGTGCCGTTGAACGTGGGCACCACCCAGTCACCGGTTTCGACCATCGTGCGGGCGATCGCGGCGAAGCGGGCCTCGTCTTCGTCCCAGAGGGGCGCGGGAGCGGTCGCTATCGCAAGCGTTACCAGAGAGCCGAGGAGCACGATGAGGGTGGGACGGTTCCAAGACATCGACGCGGTTCCTGCTGGTTCAGGGATGAACGATGAGATGAAGGTGAGGGGAGAGGGGTCAGCGTCGCGGGGCTGCTTCTTCGGCGGCCAGTCGGGCCGGCGGTTGGGCCCCGTGTCGCCGCGGACCGATCAGCAAGACCTGCTGCGAGGTCGGGAACGACGTGGCAGCCCGCAGCACGCCATAGTCGCGCGGCAGTGCCGCAGACACCTGCTCCTCGTAGCGAGCGTCGACGACCAGATGGGCTCCGGGGTGTTTGCTGATGAAGGCCGCCGCCGCCGCAGGCTCGGCCAGTTCCTCGACGGAGCCGCAGGGCGTGAGGCGGCCCGCATAGAAGACGGCGCTGGCCGGCGCGCCGAAGGAGGCGATCGGGACGGCTACACCTGCCTGGGTCAAAGACGAGACGAGCTGCCGGGTGCCGCCGACGTGGGCGATGCCCGCCGGGCCGGCTGCCAGCAGGAGTGCGACGGTGCCGCAGGCGGTCGCGGCCCAGGCCCCGGAGGCGGCGATCCGCGACGAGAGCGACTGGCAGCCCCAGGCCAGCCCGGCGCCGACCATGGGTACCAGGCCGATCAGCCCCAGCCATTCCGCGCCGGGGGCGATTCGCCGCGTTGCGAGCGGAAGTCCGATGGCGATGGCGATCCCGGAGACCGCGAGGAAGGCCCATGCCACCCGCATCCAGCCATCGGTCGCCCGGGATGGCCGGCGAATCCAGTCGGCCACGAACAGGCCCACGGCCGCGGCGACCGCCGGGTAGGCGGGCCAGACGTAGCCGGGGAGCTTCGTGCCGGCGAGGGAAAACGGAACCAGCCATGCCGCCAGCCAGCAGATCACCAGTCGCGTGCCGACGGTCTCGCGGGCCGTGACGGCAGCGTGCCGAACGACCAGTGCCGATGCCATCGACCAGGGAAACATGCCGACGAGAATGACCAGGGGGTAGTAGAAGAATGCCGAGCCCGAGTGGCCCTCCATCGGGGCGGCAAACCGGCGGACGTTGTGCACGAGCAGGAACTCGCGAAGCCATTCACCGTCGGTCCGCACGGTGACCAGGGCATACCACGGCAGGGCCACAGTGAGGGCCGCCACGAGGATGGTGGCGACCCGCAGGCTGCGGCAGGCCTCCACGCCTGACGAGGCGAGGCGCCCGAGGAGCGAGCCGCGACGTCCCGGATCGAGCCAGGCCTGCCACCAACAGAAGCTGCCGAGTCCCAGCAGCGGCACGACGAGACCGACCGGCCCCTTGGTCATCACGCCGAGCCCGCAGGCCAACCCTACACAGGCGGCGTTGAGGGTGGATATCCGCACCGGCCCGTTTCGCCAGCCGCTGCCGTCGCCCTCGGGCACCCTCGCCGCGCGGACAAAGAGCCACAGAGCCAAGGTGGTGCAGAACGCCAGCGGTGCATCAGGGGTGGCCGCTCGTCCCGAGACTCCAGTCCAGAGGCAGGTTGCCATCACGAGGCCCGACCACAGCCCGACATCGGGCCGGAAGATGGCGCCGGCGATCAGCCCCGTGAGCAGGCAGGAGCCGATGGTGAGCAGGGCCGACGCGAGCCGCGCGCCTGTTTCGTTGACCCCGGCCACGGCGAAGCCGGCGAGGTGGAGCCAGTTGACGAGCACCGGCTTCTCGACCCGCAGCCTCCCGTTGAACGTCGGGACGACCCAGTCACCTGAGGCATGCATCGCCAGCGAGCAGGCGGCGTTGCGGGGCTCGTCATCGTCCCAGAGGGGTGAACCGCCGAGGTTCGGCAGCAGCACCAGTGCCGCGACGAGGGCGACGGCGATCGCTGATGATCGCGTGATCGGCATGACGATGTCTCGCTCGGGGGCCACTGGGCGAAACCGGGATGGAGCCGTCCCGCAACGCTTCGGAACGGGGCGGGAGGGTAGGGGGGCGGCCCAAAGCGGGTCAAGCCGACAACCGGCCGCGGGAAGTGCCGGTTTTTCCGCAATTCAAGCCGGTTGACCGCCCCCGGTGGACAGGTATGTTCAAGCAACGACGCCGGCCTTCTCGAGGAGGCCGCAGCGGGTCCGCACGTGGTCGGAGGCAGCTTTCTTGGCAGACGAACAGAATCCGGCGGCAGGCGACAAGGAAGGTGCCGGCGAGCGTCCCCCAACGGACGGCCTTCGTGACATTTCCGGCGGGCGGCTCATCGAGCTGCCGATCGAACAGGAGCTGAAAGACAGCTACCTGACGTATGCCATGAGCGTGATCGTGTCGCGGGCTCTGCCCGACGTGCGGGACGGGCTCAAGCCTTCGCAGCGGCGGATCCTGGTCGCCATGCACGACCTCAATCTCTCCCCCGGCGCGTCGCGGGTGAAGTGCGCGAAGATTTCCGGCGATACCAGCGGCAACTACCACCCCCACGGCGAGAGCGTGATCTATCCGACCCTCGTCCGCATGGCCCAGGAATGGAACATGCGGCACGTGCTGGTGGATAAGCAGGGCAACTTTGGCTCGATCGCCGGCCTGCCGGCCGCCGCGATGCGATACACCGAGGCCCGCCTCTCGCCGATCGCGGCCCTGATGCTCGACGATCTCGAACTCGACACGGTCGATTACGTGCCGTCGTACGACGAGCGGAACACGGAGCCGGTGGTGCTGCCGAGCCGGTTCCCCAACCTGGTCGTCAACGGTGCCGGCGGCATCGCCGTGGGCATGGCGACGAGCATCCCACCGCACAACCTCGCCGAAGTCTGCCGGGCCCTCGTGGCCCTGATCGACAACCCCGCCGTGTCGATGGCCGAACTGCTCCAGATCGTGCCCGGCCCCGACTTCCCAACCGGCGGCATCGTGATGGGCCGCGAAGCCTTGGTTCGCGGCTACCTCACCGGCCGCAGCACGATCACCCTTCGGGCCCGAGCGCATGTCGAGGAGTTTGGCAAGAACCGCAACCGGATCGTCGTCACCGAGATCCCCTACCAGCAGACCCGTGACGCGATCGAGGAGAAGATCGCCGAACTCGTCAACGACGATCGCATCAAGGGCATCTCCGCGATCCGCAACGAGAGCGATCTCAACGATCCTGTCCGCCTGATCCTGGAGCTGAAGCGCGACGCCGATCCCGACGTGGTGCTCAACCAGCTCTACCAGTTTTCCTCGCTCCAGACGTCGTTCTCGCTGATCTTTCTGGCACTGGTCGATGGGAAGCCGCGGATCCTGTCGTTCAAGAACATGCTGGAGGAGTTCCTGCGGCATCGGATGGTTGTGATCCGCCGCCGCACTCAGCACCTCCTCGCCAAGGCCCGCAGCCGCAAGCACACGCTCGAAGGCCTGCTCGTTGCTCTGGCCAACATCGACGAGGTGATCAAGATCATCCGCAGCTCGAAGTCGCAGGCCGAGGCGAAGGAGCGACTCTGCCAGCTTCAGGCTCCGGCAGCCCTGCTCGAGCGGGCCCTCGGTGCCGAGGGCTTCGCCGTGCTCCAGGACGAGCGGGGGCCGAGCGAGACCTACGGGCTCTCACCCGTGCAGGCCGACGCCATCCTCCGACTCACGCTCGGCCAGTTAGTAAACCTCGAGCAGGAGAAACTCGGCGGCGAGCATCGCGAACTGCTGGCGAAGATCGGCGAGTTCCGCCGAATCCTGTCGAGCGAGGCGACTATCAAGGGGCTGATTCGCCAGGAACTCGTTGACGTTGAATCCAAGCACGGCGACGAGCGACGAACCGAGATCAGCGGCGAAGCGGGTGACATTCGCGACATGGCCGAGCTGATCACGGAGGCCACGATGGTGGTCACGATCAGCCGCGCCGGCTACGTCAAGCGGACGCCGGCCGACACCTACCGGGCCCAGCGGCGCGGCGGGAAGGGGCTCGCCGGGGCCCGCTCCGACGAGGAGGATCCGATCGAGCACCTGTTCGTGGCCAGCACCCACGACTGGCTGCTCGTGTTCACCACGCTCGGGAAGGTGTTCTCGATGCGGGTGTTCGAGCTGCCCGAACTCGCCCGGGATGCGAAGGGTCGGGCCCTGGTCAACCTGCTCGAGTTCGAGCCGGGCGAGAAGGTGGCCGACTGCCGCGCGGTGGGCGGGTTCGAGGACTCCAATCAGTTCCTCATGCTCGCCACCCGCAGCGGCGTGGTGAAGAAGACGGCCCTGGAGCAGTACCGCCGCCGGCGGACGAAGGGCCTGATTGCCGTCAAACTTCGCGACGGCGACGAACTCGTCGACGCAGTGATCACAAAGCCGGGCGACGAACTGATCCTCTCCACGGCCAAGGGCATGGCGATCCGGTTTCCCGAATCGGATGCAAGGCCGATGGGCCGCGACACCAGCGGCGTGCGGGGCATCAAACTCGGCGCCGGCGACCGGCTGGTGGGCATGGTGGTGGCAGACCCCGAGGCGACGCTGCTCACGGTCTGCGAGCACGGGTACGGGAAGCGGACGCCATTCGGCGTGGGTACGCCGGTAGCCGGGCCCGCCCCCGGTGAGGACGGCGACGAGGCCGCGGCGGAGCCGGAGGTCACGGACGCGGCGGGCGAGGATGCCGACGGCGACGGGAACTCCAGCGGCGCGCGGTACCGCACGCAGCGGCGGGGTGGGAAGGGCATTCGCGACATCAAGGCCACCGCCCGCAACGGCGAGGTCGTGTCGATCGTGTCGGTTCGCGAAGAGGATCAGGTGCTGATGATGACGGCCCGGGGCAAGATCCAGCGGGTCAATGTCCGCGAAATCCGGCCGATGGGCCGCAACACGCAGGGCGTGCGGATCATGCGGGTCGACGACGGCGACACGCTCGCCGCCGTGGTCCCCGTGCCGCCGAGCGAGCAGGAAGAGGCCGACGCCCCGCCGCCGGATGCCCCGACCGAGTCGGCGTGAGCTGAGTTCAACTTAGGAAGCTGGGGGGGTGCGATGCGGATCGGAGTGGTGGGCACGGGGTACGTCGGGCTGGTGACGGGCACCTGCTTCGCCGACAGTGGCAACGCGGTGACCTGCCTCGACATCAATGCAGACAAGATCGCCCGGCTCAACCAGGGCGAGGTGCCGATCTACGAGCCGGGGCTCGAGGAACTTGTGGAGCGGAACACCCGCGCCGGCCGGCTGAAGTTCACGACGGACACCGTCGCGGCCATTGGCGGGGCGGAGGTCGTGTTTCTCGCCGTCGGCACGCCGCCAGCCGCCGATGGCTCGGCCGACCTCTCGGCGCTCTGGAAGGTGGTCGAGTCGATCGCGCCGCACCTCGATCAGCATGCCGTGGTGGTGACCAAGAGCACGGTGCCGGTGGGCACGTGCGAGGGAATCGAACGGCGGCTGAAAGCCGCCCTCGGCCGCGACTGCCGCGTGGCAAGCAACCCCGAGTTTCTCAAGGAGGGGGCTGCGATCGAGGATTTCCAGAAGCCCGACCGGGTCGTGGTGGGCGTGCGGTCGGCTGAGGTGGGGGAGATCCTGCGGTCGCTCTACGCCCCGTTCCTGCGGACAGAAAATCCGTTTCTCGTGATGTCTCCCGAGAGTTCGGAGATGACGAAGTACGTCGCCAACGCCCTCTTGGCTACCAAGATCAGCTTCATCAACGAGGTGGCCAACCTCTGCGAACGCATGGAGGCCGACATCGACG
Source organism: Planctomycetota bacterium (assembly GCA_003670825.1). Lineage (GTDB taxonomy): Bacteria > Planctomycetota > Planctomycetia > Pirellulales > UBA1268 > QWPN01. The sequence goes on along the minus strand of QWQL01000156.1, from coordinate 1,999 downwards.
ATGTTCGGCGGGGCATCGGCCACGACAGCCGGATCGGCTTCGCCTTTCTATTTCCCGGGGCCGGCTACGGAGGCAGCTGCTTCCCCAAGGACGTGCAGGCGCTGGCGTCGATGGCCCGGAGCAAGGGGCTGGCACCGCGGATCCTCACGGCCGTGCACGAGACGAACCTCGCCCAGAAACAGGTGCTCGGGCAGAAGATCGACGCCCACTTCGGCGGCAAACTCGTCGGCCGGCGGATCGCTATCTGGGGCCTGGCCTTCAAGCCCCGCACCGACGACGTCCGCGATGCCCCGGCGATCGACCTCATCGAGCGGCTGCTCGCGGGGGGCGCTCATGTGAGCGTCTACGACCCCGAAGCGCTGGACAACGTGCGGGCGATCTATGGCCAGCGGCTTACCTATGCTGGTGGAAGCCTTGAGGCGCTCGACGGTGCCGAGTGCCTGGCGATCGTGACCGAGTGGGGCGACTTCCGGCGGCCCGACTTCGACGCGATGGCCGCCCGCATGAAGGAGAAGGTGATTTTCGACGGCCGCAATCTCTACCCACCCCGGGAGATGAAGGCCCGCGGATTCGCATACCACGCGATCGGCAAGGCGGCTGTCTGATCGGGCTCCCACGTGAGCCGCGCCCGTCGCCGGGCCTCCCAGGGGCTTTTTCGGAGGCGTTTTTCGGGGCGAACCCCCGCCGCGGCTAAGGATCCGCGGCGGTTTGACACGCGCCCAACGGTCGGTTTCAATCGTCGTCGTCGTCGCAACGCGGCCGGGCCGAGTCCCTTGCCGTTGTGGAACGTACCCCGAGCGGAGTGCCCCATCCCGTGAAGCCTGCCACCATTGCCGTCTCTTCGCTCGCCGCTTTCGCGATGACGCTCCTGTCGTCCGCGGTCGCCGTGGCCGCCGTTGAACCGGCGACCGACGAACGTGTCTGGCTGTTTGGGCCGTATGGTTTCTGGTGGCTGGTCGGTATCGCCGGAGCCTCGCTCGCCCTCTACCAGGCCTGGCAGTTCTTCAAGTGGATGGAGGTCCAGCCCGCCGGCACGCCCCGGATGATCGAGATCGCCGGCTACGTTCGCACGGGTGCCGACGTCTATCTCAGGCAGCAGTACAAGGTCGTGGCGATGTTCTTCGGGGGGATTTTTCTGCTCTTGGCCCTGATGGCGTTTGTCCTCAAGGTGCAGAGTGCCTGGGTGCCCTTCGCCTTCATCTCGGGCGGCTTGTTCTCGGGTCTCGCCGGCTGGTTCGGCATGAAGACAGCCACGCTTGCCAGCAACCGCACCGCCGCGGGCGCCGAGCGGTCGCTCAACGAGGGCCTGCAGATCGCGTTCCGATCGGGGGCCGTGATGGGGCTGACGGTGGTCGGCCTCGGCCTGATCGACATCATGCTCTGGTTTTTCATCCTCTACTGGCTCGTGCCCGGGTTGGGGTTTGCGCCGCTCCCCCTGGAGGAGATCACAGTCACCATGCTCTGCTTCGGCATGGGTGCCAGTTCGCAGGCCCTGTTCGCCCGTGTGGGCGGCGGCATCTTTACGAAGGCGGCCGACGTGGGGGCCGACCTCGTAGGCAAAGTCGAGCACGGCATTCCCGAAGACGATGCCCGCAACCCGGCCACCATCGCCGACAACGTGGGTGACAACGTGGGCGACGTCGCCGGCATGGGCGCCGACCTCTACGAGAGCTACTGCGGCAGCATCCTCGCCACCGCGGCGCTCGGGGTTGCGGCGTTCCCGGGTGAATACCGGATGCAGATGGCGGCGCTGTTCCTACCGATGGCGATCGCCTCGATCGGCATAGTGCTCTCGGTCTGGGGCATCTATCAGGTGCGGACGAACGAGGATTCCTCGCAGAAGGCCCTGCTCGGGGCCCTTGCGAAGGGGATCAACTTCTCGACGATCGCCATCGCGCTCGCCACCTTCGTGGTCACGTTCCTGCTCATGCGGGGGGAGCAGGGCACCTACTGGGGCGTGGCGATGTCAGTGATCATCGGCCTCGCGGCCGGATGGTTG
>QWQL01000131.1 GCA_003670825.1 Planctomycetota bacterium | reverse complement strand
CCGAGAGCGTGAGCCCCATGCCCAGCATGATCACTGCGAGGGCCCAGACGATTGCAGGCCCGCGAAACCAGCTGAAGAGCCCCGGTTCGACGAGAGCCAGGCCGCAGGCCAGAAGCACCCACAGGGGGAAGGCGTTGGCGACGAGATCGAGGAGCCGTCGCACGGGAATCACGGTCACCGCGCGGTGCGGATAAAATCACACACCGGCACCAGCGCCGCGGCTAGGCCGTCGCTCGTGCCCCGCACCGCCAGTTCGTCGGCTCCGGCACGGACCATGACGCACTCACTGCTCCGCCCTGCGTCAACGCCCCGTCCCTCGACGCGCACCTTCCAATCGTCTCCGTCGCGGGTCCAGGTTCCCTCGGCGAACCGTCCCGTCGATGCAAACACCCACGAGCGGATGACTTGGCTCTCGGGATCCCAGCCGATGATTTCCATGACCTCGCGATCGGCCACGTCGGCTGCCGGCAGGAGCCCCGGAATGCGGCCGTCGCCAGCCATCGGCCGCGGCTCCTCGTCGCCATTCGAAGACACGGCATGGGTGCGGATCAAAAAAGCATTCCCGGCGCTCCAGAAGCACCGCGTGCTCGCGGCCACGCCGGGGCCCACGTCGTCCCACGTGCCAAGCAGCCAGGTGAGCTGCTCCAGTGGATGCCCGCCCGAAGACGCCTCGGGCTGCGCCGCCTCGCGGACGCTCTCCAGCAGCCAGCGGCCGTCGTGCTTGACGACGACGGCCGAAAATCGACTGCCGGCCTGGCCACCGTCGCCAAACCGCACGGTCGACGTGCCATCGACCACGGCCACGTCGTGTCGCACCGGCCGGATCGCCTGCACATCGATATCGATCGCAGCCTCGGCATCCTCGGCGAACAGCGTGGCGAACACGCCGCCAACTTCCTCGCGGCCACGGGTCACATCGCCGGTGTCGAGGTCGAGGTTCTCCCCGTGCTCGCTCCAGTGACCGACGACCGCGGCGGCATCGTGCCGGTTGAAGTCGCGAAGGTACGCACCGAGCATGGCGGTGATCTCACCCCGCTCGGTCTCATCCTGTGTGACCCTGCCAGCCGCCGGCGGTAGGTGCCGGGGCGCGCCCACACCGCTGAGAAACGGTGCGGGCCGCGAACTCGCGAATGGCCGGGGTGCTGCGATCACCATGGGCACGGATCCGGCGGCCCGCGGCGCGGCCCGGAGTTCGGGCTCGACTCGGGCGGCACCGATATCCTGCTCGGACGGGCCCGTCGAACAGCCACCAACCGCCAGCACCGCAGCCATCATCGCCGCGGCGGAACATACCCACGTCCGATCGCTCACGAATCACCCTCCTTGGTCGTGCCATCGCCACGCCCGCTCGGTAGCAGCATCCCATTCAGAGTCTTGAGCCTACCGCTTTCCGCCCGAATCGCACAGTCACTTGGCCGTGGCGGTCACACCGGGAAAGTCGTCGGTGCGGAACGGCGTCAGTGGCAGTCCGCCGGTGGCGTAGAGGTTGCAGACTGGGTTGTCGGCCCAGGCGTAGCGGACCGCGACCGGCTCGGCCACCGCCTCGTTCCAGACCTCGATCCGACCATCATCCCTGATCTTCGCCTTGGCCGGCACGAACACCCGGTCGGCGGCTGCGATCGTGAAGCCGATCGGCTCATTCACGTCGAACGGCCGCCATCCCTTGCCGCCGCCAGGCACATGCTCGAACGCCAGCACGAGCTTCGCGCCGTCCTTCTCCAAGCCCTGGTAGAGCGGGCTTCGACAGGCGATCCCGGGCCGTTTGTAGGTCTCGGCCAGCGCCCACCGGGCCAGCCGCTTGGCGACGTCCTGTTTATTCATCGGGTGGATGTCCTTGCCCTCGCCGAGGTCGATGATCACCGCCTCGCCGGTGGCGGGCAGGGCCTTCATCGTCATCGTCTGGGCCTCGCGGAGTTCCGCCCAGTCGCTCTCGGCGGGCTCCGCCTTCTCCGCCTTGAAGTCGGCGAGTTGCACCCAATAAAAAGGGAAGTCACCGAGGCCCCACTCCTCCCGCCAGGTCTTGATCATGAACGGGAAGAGTTCGCGGTATTGATAGGCCCGGCCGGCGTTCGACTCGCCCTGGTACCAGATCGCTCCCTTGATGCCGTAGCCGATCGAGGGCGTGAGCACGCCGGAATGGATGTTGCCGGGGCGGGCGTTGCCCTTCATGCGGTGGTCCGGGCCCTGAGGCTTGGCGGCGGGCTCGGGCTTGCCCTCGGCTTTCGCCTTCGTGGCGACCTCCTTCCAGGCGGCGAGCTTCTTCTCAAACTCTGCCGTCGCGGCCTCGAGATTTGCCTCCTCGGTGAGCCACTTCTCGTGGATGGCCTTGAGCGTCGGATGGGCGGCGAGCTTGTCGCGCTCGACCCAGGCCTCCGCCGCACTGCCGCCCCAGGCGTTGTCGATCAACCCCACGGGCACGCCCAGCGTCTGGGAGAGCTGGCGACCGAAGAAGTAGCCGACGGCGGAGAACTCGCCCACGGTCTCCGGCGAACAGACCTGCCACTGCCCGTTGAAGTTTCGCTGCGGCTCCTGCGTGCCCACCTGCGGCACGGAGACAAAGCGGATGTTCGGAAAGGTCGCGGCGGCCTTTTCCAGATCCGCATCATTGGACTGGTTCACGGCCCACTGCATGTTCGACTGTCCGGAGCAGACCCAGACCTCGCCGATGAGCACGTCGGTGAAGGTGACGGTGTTCTTGCCCCGCACCGTGAGCGTGTGCGGACCGCCATACTCCCGCACGGGATCCAGTTGCACCTGCCAGGAGCCGTCCGCTGCGGCCACGACCGACTTCGACTGGCCCGCCAAGCCCACGGTCACCTCCTCGCCGGGATCGGCCTTGCCCCACACCCGGTTGGCAATGCCCTGCTGCAGCACCATGTGGTCACCGAACATGTTGTTGAGCGACACGTCGGCGCGGGCGACGGAAATGACGGCGAGCAGGGCGGCGGTGGCGGCGACGAACCTGGCAAACATGCGAAACACTCCCTGGAGCGGTATACGGATGAATCCTCCCGCCGCGGAGGATACCCCGGCGGCAGCCCGGGGAACACCGCCTGACGAGCGTTCCCGAGGGAACCAGCATTTCTCGCATCCCTGCGGAGCGCAGGGTATCGTGTGGGATGTTCTTGCCCGCCGCCAGGAGTTCCGCCCATGTCTGACGAAGCATCGCCCGAACACAATCGAGTGGAGCCGGCCCACGAGCGGTCGTCCGCGACGTCCGCGGTGGCTGTTCCACTGGTGGCCCTCGGTCTGCTGGCTGCGGCCGTGTGGCTCGGCACGAAGCCAGCGGCTCTGCAGCAGGCCCAGCCGGTGGTGACGACCGGTCAGCGAACAGGGCCTGTCGACCCGCTGCCCTCCTGGAACGACGGTCCGACCAAGCAGGCGATCCTCGACTTTGTCGCCGCCGTCACCACGGAGTCGGCGCCGACCTTCGTGCCACGGGCCGAGCGAATCGCCGTCTTCGACCACGACGGCACGCTCGTCTGCGAAAAGCCGTTGATGCACGGCATGTTTCTCGTCGACCGCGTCAAGGCGCTGGTGGACCGCCGGCCGGAACTGGCGCACGAGGAGCCCTTCGCGACGCTGCTGACCGGTGACCTGGAGTTTGTCCGCCGTTTGGGTAAGAAGTTTTTCACCGACCTCACCTTCTCCACGCTCGCCGGCGTGCCCGAGGAAAAGCTCGAAGCGGAGGCGCGAGATTTTCTGCGGACCGCCCGGCACCCCGCGTTTGACGTGCCCCTCGGTGACGTCGCCTACCAGCCGATGAAGGAGCTGGTGGCGCTGCTCGAGGCGAAGGGATTTGCCGTCTGGATCTGCTCGGGGAGCGGCGTGCATTTCATGCGGCCCGCGGCGGAGCTCTGGTATGGCATCGGCCCCGAACGCGTCATCGCGTCCCGGCCACTGACCGAGCTTCGGGAGGTCGAGGAGCCTTCGCCCGACAACGAAAAAACCCCGAACCGGCGGCTCGACCTCGTCGTGCTGCCGCAGCTCCACGTGCTCAACGACGAGGAGCGGAAGCCCGTCAGCATCGGCGAACACATCGGCCGTCGGCCAATCCTCGCCGTCGGCAACGTGGGCACCACGGGTGACATCGAGATGCTCCGCTGGTCGCAGGCGGGCGACCGGCCCAGTCTGCAACTGCTCGTGCTCCACGACGACGATGCCCGGGAGATGGCCTACGGTGAACCGGGCAACGAATCGCTCGATGCCGCTGCCACGTACGGCTGGCAGGTGGTGCGAATGGCGAACGACTGGAAGCAGGTGTTCGCCAAGCCGCTGGCCAAGAGAGCGGCGGCCGTCCCGCCGGCGCCGGCCGCGATCGCCCCGCAGGTGGTGGCACCGATCGCCCCGGCTGCCGCATCCGGATCGGCCGAGCCCTCGCCGGCTCCGCCTGTGGAGCCTGCGGCCGAGGGGCCGCCGCCGACAAAGTGGGAGCAGGAGCTTGCCGTCTACGAACAGGCCGACCGTGACACGCCGCCCGAGGCCGGTGGCATCGTCCTGCTCGGGTCATCCAACATCCGCATGTGGACAACGCTCGCCGATGACTTTCCCGGCATGAACGTGATCAATCGCGGGGTCGGGGGCTGCCGGCTCGTGGAGTTGGCCGAGTTCGCGCCGCGACTGGTGGCGGCTCCGAAGCCGCGGGTGATCGTGGTCGCCGCCGGCACGAACGACGTCGCCGCCGGCATGAGCACCGACGAGATCCGCGTTGCATTCGAGCGGCTCGTCGAGGCGCTTCGCGGCGACCACCCGGAGGCGACGATCGCGTTCCTGGCGATCTCGCCGACCGTGAAGCGCTGGGATCAGCTTGAGCGGCAAGTCGCGGCCAACGCCGCCATCAAAACCGTGATCGACTCCCGCGGAGACGCGAAGATCGTCTACCTCGATGCGAATGCGGCGTTTCTCGGCCCCGACGGCAAGCCCGCCGCCGAATGCTTCCTCGACGACATGCAGCACCCGAGCACGATCGGCAACTCCCGCCGCGCCGAGATTTTGCGGCCGCTCCTGCGGGATTTGGTGAGCAAACCGTAGGAAATCGGCGGTCAGGCCACCTCTCGTCCCCACTGTCGGGACTGGCGGGCAGGCATCGCGCGGCGAAAGACTGCCGCACTCGCGGCCCGCCCTGCCGAAAAACCGGCCGGAAAACCCGGCCGAGAAGATCGCGGAATCCCGGCCAATTCATGGGGGTGAGCCCCTCCGACTGGCCTCGCAGCGAACCGGGCCGACCGGGAATCCGTGAAAATCCGATTTTGGCTCACCCTGTCACTTGAAAGCCAGATTAGTCAACGTAATCTATCCATCTTATCAGGCGGCCGAGCGTTTCGGTCGTCGGAAGAGCGTGTGCTCTTCGGCCGACCGACGTTTGGGCACGTTTGAAAAAACCTGCTCGATCTTCTTTGTGTTTCTTCTTTTTCCTGGAGGTTTGCGTGATTCGTAAAGTTCTTTCTTGCCTGCTGCCGGCTTTCGCCGTCGTCGCCATGTGCACCAGCACGTGGGCTGCCGACTGCGGAGCCTGCGCCGGCGGTTGCGAAGGTGGCTGCGAAGGCAGTGCCGTCGTCAGCAGCGGTGATTGTGGTGGCGTTGCCGCTTCGTGCGGCACGAAGACGGTGTACCAGAAGCAGTACGTGACCGAGATGAAGACGGTCACGAGCACGGAGTACACCACCGAGACGCGCGAGCGGACCTACACGGTCAACAAGCGCGTCCCGCGGACCGAGACGAAGACCCGCACGGTCACCGTGCAGGTTCCCGAGACTCGTTCCAAGACCGTGAACTACACGGTCAACAAGAACGTGACGGAGACCAAGACGGCCGAATACACCGTCCAGGTCCCCTACACCGAGTCGGTCGAGCAGACCTACACGGTGAACGT